>CADBOW010000196.1 GCA_902796375.1 uncultured Lachnospiraceae bacterium
CGGAATCTGCGGATAACCGGCCTTTGCAAGGGCACGGCGGATGAATCCCACATAGTTGGTGGCACGACAGCCGCCACCGGTCTGGGTGATGGCCACCGCCAGATTGTCCACATCGTATTTTCCGGAGGTGATAGCCTCCATCATCTGTCCCACAACGATGATCGACGGATAGCATGCATCATTATTTACGAATTTCAGCCCGGTATTTATGGTTTCCCGTTCTGCATCGGGAAGCACAACGAAATTGATATGCAGATGCCGGAGTGCGGCCTGCAGCATGCTGAAGTGGATCGGAGACATCTGGGGACAGAGAACCGTATAATCCTTCTTCATGTCCTTGGTGAATTCAACCCGGTTCAGTGCTGTGGAAACCGGTGTGGGCTTTACATGGTGCTTCTGCCGGGCCTTAACGGCGGAGAGCAGAGAGCGGATCCGGATCCGGGCGGCTCCCAGATTGGATACCTCGTCGATCTTCAGTACCGTATAGATCTTATTGGAATTGGACAGGATATCGTTGACACAGTCCGTGGTCACCGCATCCAGTCCACAGCCGAAGGAGAAGAGCTGGATCAGCTCCAGATTCTCGCTGGTCTTTACATAGTTCGAGGCCCGATAGAGACGGGAATGATACATCCACTGGTCGGACACGATCAGGGGACGTTCCACCTCTGAAAGATGGGAGATGGAGTCCTCGGAAAGCACGGCCACTCCGTAGGAGTTGATCAGCTCCGGGATTCCATGGTTGATCTCCGGATCCACATGATAGGGACGGCCGGCCAGAACGATACCCAGCTTTCCTGTTTTGGACAGGAAGGAAATGGTTTCCTCGCCCTTCTTCCGCACATCCTCCTTCACCCGGTCTGCCTCCCTGTAGGCGGCATCCACGGCCTCACTGATCTCTTCCTTTGTGATATTCGTATGCTTCCTGAATTCACGCAGCATCCGGGCCTTCAGCGCCTCCGGGTTGTCCAGGGCCAGGAAGGGGCGGATATAGGTGATATTATGGGTTGCGATCTCCTCCATATTATTCTTGATGTTCTCGGAGTAGGAGGTGACGATGGGACAGTTGTAATGGTTGTTTGCGTCCGGCGTCTCGTTCATCTCATAGGGAACACAGGGATAGGAAATGGTGGAAAGTCCCTGCTTCACAAGCCACATGACATGACCATGGGACAGCTTTGCAGGATAACATTCCGTATCGCTGGGGATGGATTCGATCCCCATGTTGTAGATCTCCTTGGAGGACTTGGGGGACAGGATGACTCTGTATCCCAGCTTCGTCAGGAAGGTATGCCAGAAGGGATAGTTCTCATACATATTCAGCACCCTGGGCACACCGATCTCACCGCGTTTCGCCTTTTCGAGAGGCAGCGGTTGGTAATTGAAGATCCGGTTATATTTGTAATCATACAGGTTCGGCATATTCTCGGCATTTTTCTTCATACCGAGACCCCGCTCGCGGCGGTTGCCGGTGATGAACCTGCGTCCGCCGGTGAATTTGTTGATGGTCAGAAGGCAGTTGTTGGTGCAGAGACCGCAGCGTGCCATCTGGGTTTCGTAGGTCAGCTCCTTTACGTCCGCTTCGGAAATGGTAGTGGAGGTAAAGCCCTCGGTATAATTGTCACGGGCGATCAGGGCTGCGCCGAAGGCGCCCATGATACCAGCGATATCCGGACGGATGGGTTCACGGCCGGAGACCAGCTCGAAGGCACGGAGCACGGCGTCATTGTAGAAGGTACCGCCCTGTACCACGATCTGATGTCCCAGCTGCTTCGGATCCGTCAGCTTGATCACCTTCAGAAGTGCATTTTTTATAACGGAATATGCCAGACCTGCGGAGATATCCTCTACGGAAGCGCCTTCCTTCTGTGCCTGTTTTACTTTGGAATTCATGAACACTGTACAGCGGGATCCCAGATCGATGGGGGTCTTCGCTGTCAGTGCGATCTCTGCAAAATCATGAACCTCAAAATCCAGAGACTTGGCGAAGGTTTCGATGAAGGAGCCGCAGCCGGAAGAGCA
>CADBOW010000197.1 GCA_902796375.1 uncultured Lachnospiraceae bacterium
ATCAGTGAAGCATTCATTACCAGAGATAAGCAGAAGCTGATCGACGACACCAAGTCCAGAATGTCTCTGGATGACCTGTTCAGCAAGATGCAGGAGGGCAATCTGAAGGAACTGAAACTGATCGTCAAGGCAGACGTTCAGGGCTCCGTGGAGGCTGTAAAGCAGAGTCTGCTGAAGCTTTCCAACGACGAGATCGTGATCAAGTGCATTCACTCCGGTGTAGGTGCCATCAACGAATCCGACGTGACCCTTGCTTCCGCATCCGGAGCCATCATCATCGGCTTCAACGTTCGTCCGGATGCACAGGCAAAGCAGCTGTCCGATGAGGAGAAGGTGGATGTCCGTCTTTATACAGTCATTTACAATGCGATCGAAGATATCGAAAATGCCATGAAGGGTATGCTGGATCCGATCTATGAGGAGAAGGTGACCGGACATGCAGAGATCCGTCAGGTATACAAGGCGTCCGGAATCGGTTCTATCGCCGGAAGCTATGTACTGGACGGCGTGATCGAAAGAAACAGTTCGGCCCGGATCACAAGAGACGGAGAACAGATCTTCGATGGAAAGATCGCATCTCTGAAGCGGTTTAAGGATGACGTGAAGGAAGTCAGAACCGGATATGAATGCGGTATCGTATTTGAGAATCATAATGATGTCGCAGAGGGAGACCAGATTGAGATCTACAAGATGGTTGAGGTTCCGCGCTAAAGGGATTGACAGGAGAACAATATGAGATCAAATCAGCATGGAGCATCGCGCGTCTCTCATGATGTTCAGCGTTCGCTCAGCAAGATCATTTCCGAGTTAAAGGATCCCCGGATCGGTCTTATGACATCGATCACCCGGTGTGAAGTGACCAGGGATCTGAAGGAATGCAAATGCTATATCAGTGTTCTCGGAGATGAGGATGCAACAATGAAAGGGCTGGAGAGTGCCCGGGGATTTATCCGTAAGCAGCTTGCTGTTTCATTGAATCTGCGAAATACACCGGAGATCGAGTTCATTCCGGACCATTCCATCGCCTACGGAGTGGATATGTCCAGAAGGATAGACGAGGTAATGGAGCAGGATCGTAAAAAAAATGAGGAATCAATATGAAAAATGAATTTCGGGAGAAGAGTAAGCGTCTGCATCAGATGATGGAAGCTGCCGGCTCAATCTGCATTATCGGCCATATCCGGCCGGATGGTGACTGCGTCGGTTCCACTCTGGCGATCTACAATTACATACAGGATATGTATAAGGATAAGACGGTAGAAGTGTTACTTGAGACATTTCCTGCATCCATGAAGTTTTTAAACGGTGCCAGAAAGGTGAAGCATGATGCTGCAGGGAAGCATTTTGATCTGGCAATATCCATGGATGTATCCGACCCGGAACGTCTGGGGAAGTTTAAGGATCTGTACATGACGGCGATCTCCACCGTCTGTATTGATCATCATGTAAGCAATTCAGGCTTCGGTGACCTCTGTCACGTGGATCCGGATGCTTCCAGTACCTGCGAGGTATTTGCGGATCTGATCGATCCGGATAACATTTCCCTGAATACGGCCAATTGTCTGTATCTGGGAATGGTGCATGATACGGGTGTATTTAAATACAGCTGTACCAGAAGAAATACCATGGAACTGGCGGGGATGCTGCTGGAGAAGGGTGTAGACGGCAACTACATTATCGATGAGACATTTTATAAGAAGACATATAAGCAGAACCTTCTGATGGCACGTACGGTTCTGGAATCTGTTCTGTATCTGGACGGGAAAGTGATCGCCGGATATATCAGTAAGGATACCATGAAGGATTTCAAGGCAAATGTGCTGGATACGGAAGGAATCGTCGAGCAGCTTCGGCTGACAGATGGAGTCGAGATCGCGGTCTTCGCATATCAGCTGACCAAAAAATCCTATAAGTTCAGCCTGCGTGCCAAGAATTATGCAGATGTAAATATCATAGCAACAAAATTCGGCGGCGGTGGACATGTGAAGGCGGCCGGTTTTGAAGCGGCAGGTGTTTATTCCGAGATTATGGCTGAACTGCTTGAGGAAATCAAAAAACAGATTAAATAACAGGGTGATATATGTATCAAGGCATAGTGATTCTGAATAAAGAACCCGGTTTTACTTCCTTTGACGCTGTGGCGGTTTGCCGCAGGATCTTCGGTCAGAAGGCGGTGGGACATACCGGAACCCTGGATCCCATGGCCCGGGGAGTGCTGCCGATCTGTCTGGGACGTGCCACGAAGCTGAGTGACCTTCTGGTTTCAACGGAGAAGGAATATGAGGTGGAAATGGAACTGGGAAGAACGACGGATACGGATGACAGTACCGGACAGGAGCTGTCCCAGACGGATCCCTCCGGTCTTTCAGAGGATCAGGTGAAAGATGCTCTGCTCCATTATATCGGAGACTATGATCAGGTACCACCCAGATATGCCGCCATCAAGAAGGATGGCAGAAAACTATATGAATATGCCAGAGCCGGGATCGAAGTGGAGATGCCGGGACGTCCGGTCTCCATTTATGAGATTGAGATCCTTGGGATGGAGCTTCCGAAGGTGACTTACCGGGTAAGGTGCTCAAAGGGGACCTATATTCGAAGCCTTTGCAGAGATGTGGGACGTGATCTGGGCGTCGGGGCTGTTATGACCGCACTTCAAAGACGGATCACCAGCGGGTTTACACTGGAACAGTCCGTGACCCTGGCTGAGCTGGAGAAAGCGAAGCAGGAGGGGCGTCTGGAACAGTACATTCGGCCGATGGACCAGCTCCTGGAAATGTACGGGGCAGTTACCTGCCTTCCGGAGGGAGAGAAGCTGCTCCTCAACGGAAATCAGCTGCCGGCCCGGATGGTTACCGGTGCAGAACTCAGGGATCAGGACATGTACCGGGTTTATTATAAGGATACACTTGCAGCATTGTATCGATTTGAATCAGGCAGAAATATGCTGCGAAACGTGAAAATGCTTCTGGAAAGAGGATAGATCATTGACAGCGGTTACCATCGGAAAATTTGACGGATTTCATCTTGGGCATCAGCTGCTGCTCAGAAAGCTGCAGGAATTCTCTGATTCGGAGAAGGTTGTTTGCAAGATCGATCTTACCGGCCCGGGACTGCTGACACCGGAGGAGCAGGATGTCTTTGTTGAATCCATGGGTATTCAACGACTGGAACGGATCCCTTTCACACAGGAATTTGCATCCCTTTCACCGGAGGCCTTTGTAGAAGAGTATCTGGTACGCAGACTGAACCTGAAGCATCTGGTGGTAGGAGAGGACTTTCATTTCGGATATCAGAGGAAGGGAACGGTGAATACTCTGAAGGAGTTGGGGGATCGTTTCGGTTTCACGGTTTCGGCAGTGTCGAAGCTGAAAATGGATGGGAGTCCGGTCAGCTCCACCAGGATCCGTGCCTGCTATACGGAAGGAAGGATCAAAGAGGCAGAGCGTCTGCTGGGACATCCGGTTATGATACAGGGGATCGTTCGTCATGGGCAGGAGCTTGGACGGACCATTGGCTTTCCTACATTGAATCTGATTCCGGATGAGGAAAAGCTGCTTCCGGTATTCGGAGTTTATGCATCCACCGTGGAGACACCGGAGGGGACCTTCCGGGGGATAACCAATATCGGGAACCGCCCTACGGTACACGAGGGTACAGATGTTACGGTGGAAACCTATCTGCCCGGTTTTCAGGGAGATCTTTATGACAGGGAGATCAAGGTGGTTCTATCCGATTACATCCGTTCGGAGCAGAGATTTGATACTGTGGAGCATCTGCAGGAACAAATAAAAAAAGACATACAATTTTTAGATTATACTTGAAATTTAAGTGAAAAAAAGATATAGTATATAGCGTTGAGTCTTGACAAGCAAACTTAGCGCCTGTAGCTCAGTGGATAGAGCAGTGGCCTCCGGAGCCGCGTGCGTAGGTTCGATTCCTATCAGGCGCATATCAGTCTCAGGGCATTTATGTCTTGAGACTTGTTTTTTTCAGATGTCATTATTGACATACGGAGGATATCAAAATGAGTGAAGAAAGCTTAAGCAGGAGAAAAAGACAGCTTAGAATGCGGAAACGACTGCTTATTATGTGGGCAATCTTTATCCCCGTTGTGGTAGTCGTGGCCATTTTCGTATTTAAGAATAAAGATGAAGTCATGGAGGATATGGGTCTTACAAAGGATAAGATCTATGAGGAAAATGCACATCCGGAGATCAATTCCCTGATCAACGGGTATTTTACGGCATATGCAGCCTGTGACCAGTTGACATTGAAAAACCTGGTGACAGATCCTTCCCAATATGATGATATGACCATCGTTCAGAAGAAGGCGGAGGTTGTGACCGGTTATAACAATATCAAGTGTTATACGGTCAAGGGCCTTGCGGATGACGCCATGGTGGTATACGTTGTTGCCAATATTTCCATCGCAAATGTAGTCAGCACGCCGCTGGATATGAATCCTGCCCTGTATGTCGTTAAGAAGAATAACAGGTATATGGTTGATAATACTGCGTTGGACAAGAAAACGTCGGATTATATCGCATCCCTGAATTCGAATCAGGACATTATGGATCTGATGCAGATGGTAAAGGATGATCAGCAGAAGTGTCTGTCACAGGATCCTACGTTCAAGGAATTCTACGATCGCTTAACGAAGGACAGCCAGAAGAGTAATTCGGGAGCAGCGCAGGCGACCACCGCTGCGACTGTAGAAAAGGCAACAGAGGCGGCTACCGATCAGGCCAGTGAGAAACAGACGGAAAAAGAAACAGAGGAAGCCGCTGAGTAACGGCAGGTAACTGGTTTTTGATCCGGTTATACTAAGAGAACCGGACATGGCAGGTCATGCCTCGTCCGGTTCTTTCGATTCTTCGGAACTGCTGAAAAGCCGGTCCACATTGATCCCGCGATATGGGACAGGTGTGGAGAATACGATCTGTGTCTCTGTCTTACCGAAGGACTGCAGGTGGCCGATGAAGGTATCCAGTTCCTGAGTGCTTGGGAAGCAGACCTTGATATGCATGGAGAAAGCACCGGTGACACAGTCACATTCCAGTACATTGGGACATGCCGCTATAAAGGGATAAAACTCTGGTTTTTGTTTCGGATCCAAAGATAGATTGATAAAAGCAGTGATATGAAATCCCAAAGAAAGAGGTTCCACATTTGCATAGTAACCGCTGATGATCCCCTGCTTCTCCAGACGATCCAGACGGGCTGATACGGCAGGAGAGGACAGGAACACCTGGCTGGCCAGGTATTTCAGAGGATAACGGGCATTTTCCTGTAACAAAGATATGAGTTTGATATCAATCTGATCCATTTTCCACACCTCAACTTAAAAATATTAACTATTATCAAAAATTACTTAATTATTATATAGTATCATCCTGTTTATTTCCAGTATTTTTTATCACAAATATCGTTATGAAAAATGAAATCCGTATAAATAAATATTTGAGTGAAACCGGCATACTATCCCGGAGAAAGGCAGATCAGGCGATCGAACAGGGAGAAGTACGGATCAACGGCGTTGTAGCACAGCTTGGAGATCAGGTTTCTGAAAATGATGTTGTGACTTATCAGGGAGAGATCGTCAGCCGGAAGACGGAGCACCATGTCTATGCCTATTATAAACCGCTGGGGCTGGTCTGTACGGCCAAGGACGCTGATCCGGACAGTATCTTCCGGAAGCTGGAGCTTCCGGTTCCCTGTTTCTATGTAGGACGTTTGGATAAGAATTCACAGGGACTGCTTCTTCTGACAAATGACGGGGAGCTTTCCGATCACCTTCAGAAAGCCAGAAACCATCATGAGAAGGAGTATGTGGTGCGTGTGGATCAGCCGTTGACGGCGGAGTTTTTAAGGGAAATGAGCTCGGGAGTCGAGATCCTGGATACGAAGACCCGGCCATGCAAGGTGGTGAAACAGGGGAAAAACACCTTTCGGATCATTCTGACACAGGGACTCAACCGGCAGATCCGGCGGATGTGTGAGGCTCTGGGCTATCGGGTTGTATTTCTGAAGCGAATCCGGGAGTGTAATATTTTACTGGGTGACCTGAAGCCCGGGGAATATCGGGAAATCCTGGGAGAAGAACTGCGGATACTGAGAGGCCAGGCCGAACACTAAGGCATCATACATGCCATTCTGAAAGAAGAGAAGGAACTATAAGGGGAATCATTTATGGCGGAAACGGAAAAAATGAATCGAATGAAGGAACTCGTAAAAATCCTGTCGGAGGCATCAAAGGCCTATTACATGGAAGATCGGGAGATCATGAGCAACTTCGAATATGATAAGCTATATGACGAGCTTCTGGCATTGGAAAAGGATACCGGAGTGATCCTGTCCGACAGTCCTACCCAGAAGGTAGGCTATGAGGTGGTAAGCTCCCTTCCGAAGGAAACACATCCATCCCCAATGCTTTCATTGGATAAGACCAAGGAGATTGAGGCTCTTCAGGCTTGGTTGGGAGACCATGAGGGCGTTCTTTCCTGGAAGCTGGACGGTCTGACCGTGGTTCTCACCTATGAGGACGGAATCCTCAGCAAGGCAGTGACAAGAGGTAACGGAGAGATCGGAGAGGTGATCACGCCCAACGCGCGTACCTTTAAGAATATTCCGAAGAGCATTCCTGTCCGCGGCAGATTCACCGTCCGGGGAGAGGCCATCATTTTTTATTCGGATTTTGAGGCGCTGAATGCGACGATCGCTGATGCGGAAGCAAAATACAAGAATCCCAGAAATCTCTGCAGCGGTTCTGTCCGTCAGCTGAACAGCGAGATCACGGCACAGAGAAATGTAAGGTTCTTCGCATTCTCCATGGTAGATCCGGAGGATAAGGAACTGGCGGAGAAGGTGGGCGGAACCATTCAGGAACGGTTTGAATTCCTTCGGTCCATAGGCTTTGACACTGTGGACTACAGAATGGTGACCATGAGTGATCTTCCGGAGCATGTGCGTTGGTTTTCCGAAGCCATCGCATCGAATGATTTCCCTTCAGACGGTCTGGTATTATCATTCAACGATATCGCCTACGGTCGGTCCCTAGGACGCACGGCGAAGTTTCCCCGGGACTCCATTGCTTTTAAATGGCAGGATGAGGAAGCGGAGACCACACTGCTGGATGTGGAGTGGAGTCCGTCCCGTACCGGACTGATCAATCCGGTAGCCATCTTCGAGCCTGTGGAACTGGAAGGTACGGTCGTGCAGCGTGCCAGTGTTCATAATATAAGCATCATGAAGGAACTGGCTCTGGGAAAGGGAGACCGGATCAAGGTATATAAGGCGAATATGATCATTCCCCAGATTTCCGAGAATCTGACCCGTTCCGGAATGCTTTCCATCCCTGAGGTGTGTCCGGCCTGTGGACAGCCCACGGTGATCCGGAATGAAAATGATACAGAGACGCTGACCTGTCCGAATCCGGAATGTCCGGCGAAGGACTTGAAGCGGTTTTCCCATTTTGTGTCCAGAAATGCCATGAATATCGACGGTATCTCCGAGGCTACACTGGAGCGGTTCCTTGAGAAGGGCTTCCTGACAGGATTGTCGGATCTCTATCATCTGGATCGCTACAGAGACGAGATCGTTCAAATGGACAAACTGGGCGAAAAGTCTTATAATAATCTGATCGACAGCATAGAGAGGTCCAGAAAAGCCGGATTGCCGCAGCTGATCTATGCCCTGGGGATTCCAAATGTGGGACTCTCCAATGCGAAGCTGGTCGTGAAGCATTTTGATCAGGATCCGAAGGCCTGCTTTGATGCTCCCTATGAGGAACTGTGTGAGATCGAAGGCATCGGCGGCGTGATCGCAGAAAGCTATGTGGCCTATTTTGCGGATGAAGGACACCGATCCGAACTGGAGAAACTGCTGAAGGAGCTGACGCTGATCCGTGAAGAGAGTGATCTGCCACAGGATCTGGCCGGCAAGACATTTGTTATTACCGGAAGTCTGAATCGATATGCCAACCGAGATGCATTGAAGAAGGAAATTGAGGACCGGGGTGGCAAGGTGGCCGGTTCCGTAAGCGCGAAGACCTCATATCTGATCAATAACGATATCACTTCAACCTCAGGAAAGAACAAGAAGGCTAAGGAGCTTGGAGTTCCGATCATCACCGAGGAAGACTATATCGCCGGTAATCTGTGAGATGCTTCAGTTGCATTTCCAGGTACGAGTGCGAAGTCTAATTTAGTACATAATCAGGGGAGGAAAGAAAATGCCCATTAGAATAGACAATGACCTGCCTGTAAAGAAAATACTGGAAGATGAGAATATATTTGTAATGGACGAGGCTCGTTCAAACAGCCAGGA
>CADBOW010000198.1 GCA_902796375.1 uncultured Lachnospiraceae bacterium
GCATCCACTTCCTTCAGTGACGATTCCACCATACGGGCGATAAAGGGGACCGCCCCGATGGTCAGGGGCACGATCACCGCCGTAGTCCCGTAGCTTTTGCCTACCAGTGCCCGGGTAAAGGGGATCAGCAGGATCAGCAGGATCAGGAAGGGAATGCTTCGCACGATATTCGCGATCACATCCAGGATCTTATAGATCACCGCGTTGGGCTTCAGTCCGTCCTTATCCGTCACAGTAAGCAGGACCCCCATGGGAAGTCCGAAAAGATAGCCGATCGCTGTGGAAACCACCGTCATGTAGACAGTTCCCCAGATTCCCTCCAGCAGCATGTCCCCGTACTGGGCCCACCAGGCGCCGAGGCTTTCCGGCGCGGCTTTTGCCGCCATTAACAAAACATCATTCATGTACATATTCAGGCGCCTCCCCCACCGCAAGTCCTCTGTCCAGCAGATACTTTTTCATCGCTTCCCTGTTCACACTTTCCTTCTGGAACTGCAGTACCATTTCTCCCTTGGCCACACCGCCTACGTTCTTGGTATCGGCTTTCAGGATATTGACCGGTTCCCGGAAGGTCAGGATCATATTCGCAATGACCGGTTCGAAGGCGGAGTTCTCCGAAAAAACGATCCGGATGATCTCCCCGCTCTGAATTTCGTCTGGTGTCTTTACCGGCTTCGGCTCTACGGAAGCTCCGGTATCCTTCCGGATCAGCTCCTTGGCGACCGCGGTCTTCGGATTTGCGAAAATCTCCGAAACCAGGCCTTCTTCCTGGACCACGCCGTCCTTCAGGATCGCCACATGATTGCAGATCTCACGGACCACCGACATCTGATGAGTAATGATCACGATCGTGATCCCGAACTGTTGATTAATATCCTTCAGAAGTTCCAGAATAGAGGATGTCGTCTGGGGATCCAGCGCACTGGTCGCTTCATCGCAGAGAAGGATCCGGGGATCCGATGCCAGGGCGCGGGCAATGGCTACTCTCTGCTTCTGCCCGCCGGAGAGCTGGGCCGGATAAGCCTTCTGTTTGTCGGAGAGCCCTACGATCTCCAGGAGCTCTGCAGCCCTCTTCCTTGCGTCAGCTTTGCCTTTTCCCTGAATATACAGCGGAAAGCATACATTTTCCAGCACGGATTTCTGCATCAGCAGGTTGAAATGCTGGAAGATCATGCCGATGTTTTCGCGCTGCTTCCGAAGCTCCTTTTCCGTATAATCTCCAAGAGCCTTTCCGTCGATCAGGACCCGGCCCTCGGATGGTACCTCCAGATAGTTCATACAGCGGACCAGCGTACTCTTACCCGCGCCGGACATTCCGATGATCCCGAAAATGTCACCGTCGGGTATACAAAGATCCACATTTCTGAGCGCTTCCACCGATCCGTCCTTGGACAGAAAGGTCTTGCTCAGATTTTCTATTCTGATTTCAGACATATCGATTCCTTTCCTGTTTTCCCATAGGGATACTATAGCACCTTTTCTCAAAGGGTGATAATTCATAAAAAATACTGCCGGTTATAGTTTTTTCCTATTACCGCAGGGCTTTGTCCTTATATTTTGAGATCTCTTCCAGATATTTTTCTCCCAGGGGACTGATGGCGGCTCCTTTCCGCACCAGATAGCCGATGGTCATCTTCTCCCCGGACCTGAGCTTCACCGCGCAGTAATCCGATCCGTTCAGCTTTTCACAGATGATGCCGGAGCAGAGAGTAAACGCATTCAGCCCCACCATCAGGTTCAGCAACGTCGCCCTGTCATCGGCCTTGATCAGTTTTTTGTACTCATAGGTGCTGAGCACTTCCTCCGCGAAATAGAAGGAATTGTACTCGCCCTGCTCAAAGGACAGGCAGGGATAATCCTTCAGCTCGGAAAGCTCGATCTCATCCTTCCCGGCCAGAGGATGTCCCTTCCAGAGATAGACATAGATACCGCATTCCAGTATCTCATGAAATTCGAGATTCGACTCGTGGAAGAGCTTTGTCAGGACGTTCCTGTTAAAATCATTGATATAAAGGATCCCGATCTCGCTCCGGAAATTCCTGACGTCCTCGATCACCGAGTAAGTCTTTGTCTCATGCATGGCAAACTCGTATTCGTCCATGCCGAACTGCTTCACCATCTCCACAAAAGCATCCACCGCGAAGGTGTAATGCTGGGCCGAGACTCCGAATTTCTTTTTTACCTGTCCCTGGGAAATATACCTGGTCTCCATGAGCTCATACTGCTCCACCACCTGGCGGGCATACCCA
>CADBOW010000199.1 GCA_902796375.1 uncultured Lachnospiraceae bacterium
GATATCCTCCCCCCGATCATACGGATAAATCTTCTTCTCCGTCTGGTACGGAAGGATCAGGTATTTCTCCCCGAAGAGAACATCCGCTTCACGGACAGCCTTTTCCGCTTCTCCGGTCATATCGGCACCCCCGCCAGGTCCCACGCCCACCAGGGAAACATTTATGGTCACCGTATCCCGAAGATCCGTTTCCAGCAGTTCTCCCAGCCGGTCCAGAATCTCCGCATAGGGCACACCGTCCTCCACGGGAGCACCGATCACATAAACCGCTGTTTCCGTCTCCTGTGCGGCAAACATCTTCTCGGTATAGCCGCCGCTGTTATCACTTTGTCGTGTCACCAGATGTCGGATATCATAATTCCGTATGGTGGCACGATTCATTTCCTGACTGAAGGGACCCTTCATCGCTATGATCTGTCGGTCGGAAAGACCCAGGGCCTCACACCGCTCCATCGCTTCCTTCTCCGGTCGGATCCTTACATAGATTCTCTCCTTCAGAGCCTCTGCCTCCGCAAAGGTCGGAAGGGAATCGATCCCCGTGGTGATCAGGATATTACCCGTGGTCCTCTGCAGTGCAGGGACCGCTTCCGAATAATCATCGAACAGAAGCACCTTTCGATCCGGTGCATCCTTGCTCTTACGCTTCAGCCTGAGACAGGGAACACCTGCAGCCTCAGCCGCAGCCCGCACATTCTGGGAAACCCGGATCGCAAAGGGGTGCGTGGCATCGATCACGATCTTCGGTGCCTCTCGCCGGATTGCCTCCGTCATTTCCTCACGGGACATGGTTCCACGAAGGAAGGTCACCGTGGAACCGGGGCCTGCCTCCCCCGGCGTCACCTTGCCATAATCAGAAGCCACCGAGACCGTTGTACGGATCTCCGCAGCTCCCAGACGCCTGGCAAGGCGTCGTCCCTCTTCTGTTCCCGTAAAAAGGAAAACCTCTGTCATTCCGATTGCTCCTGCTCTTCCGGCTGCATTTCATCCTCCGGTATCGGATAATACTGTCGATTCATCCTTGCCTCGAACTCCTCCACCGGAAGCGGCTTGTCGAAGAAATATCCCTGTGCGATACAGCAATGATTATTACGAAGAATACCCAGCTGTTCCACGGTCTCGACACCTTCGACTACGCACTCCATTCCCAGATCCTGTGCCAGGGAAGAAACATGCTTGAACATGAGTAGCGCGGTTTTGTTCTCCGCCTCATCACTCTTCGGTACAAAGCTCTTATCAATCTTGATCACATCCCAGGGAATATCCCGGATCAGATTCAGAGACGAATATCCCATACCGAAATCATCCACCGCCGTCCGAACCCCCAGCTCCTGAAGTCCGCTTACAACCCGCTTAAGATCACGGAACAACACATCCGTGGTGGTCTCGGTCAGCTCCACCTCAATATACTCGTGGGGCACATGATGCTTATCTATGATGGTCATAATATGATCCAGCAGATCCACATCCACCAGATGCTTTCTGGACAGATTCACGGAGATCCGCACCACCTTCTGCCCCTGATCCAGCCATCTGCGAATGTCTCCGCAGACATGATCCAGCATATAGAAATCCAGGTCACAGATATCGGTATTCATTTCCAGGATCGGAATAAATTCCATGGGAGGAATGATCTTCCCGTTTTTATACCAGCGACAGAGTGCCTCAGCCCCGGAGATCTCTCCGGTCTCAACATTCACCTTCGGCTGATAGAATACCTTGAACTCTTCCTGCTCCAGTCCGAACCAGAAATCCTTCTGAACCCGTTTCACACGGTCCTTTTCGGACTTCATTTTCTCATCAAAAATAACGATGGCGCCCTCAGTCTGACGCTTCGCCACCTGAGACGGAACCATGATACGATCCATGATATCTCCCACGGATTTCATCATGTAGGGATTGGGGATCATGAACACCCCGGCAGATGCGGAAACCCGGATCCGCTTCATCCCTCTCTCATCATAGACCACCGGCACTCCGGACAGTATCTCAAAGATCTGACGTTTATCCTTCCTGTCAAAGATCCCGATGAATTTGTCTCCTCCCAGACGGGACAGGGTTCCACCGTCACCGATCACGTCCATGACCATATTATAGAATCTCCGCAGGACTGCGTCTCCGTTCGGTCTTCCGATCTCCTGATTTACCATGGTGAAATTATGCAGATCAAAGAGGATGGCCACCTTGCCGCCCAGGGCATTATTCTTATTGGCTGTGATCAGATATCTGGCAAATGAACGGAAATTCCGGAATCCCATTTCATCCGAAAAGGCAAATTCCTCCAGCTTCTGCTGCAGCCGTCTGCGGCTGACGAAGCCCAGAATGACACGCAGCAGCATTTCCAGATGCTCCTTTGCCTCCGGACTCTCAAGCTCGTCCTCCTCTGCCATATAGATCATTCCCAGAATGATCGCTTTGGACCTGGCCTCGATCCGGATCCGGATCACTTCCTTTTCACCGCGTCCATTGTCAAAATCACAGAAGAAATCCCCATCATCCTTCTGCTCGCGTTCCGCATTCAGATAAAAACCTACAACCCCTTTGGCGAGATGATATGTCTCGCAGATTTCATGGATCAGCTGAACATACGCCTCCCGGTCATAATCATTTGACTCATGCGTGATCTGAACCATCCGTTCCAGGTATTCGAGAAATAATTCATTTTCCGATCTTCTATCCATTCCGATTACCCTCTCCTTGCATGCATAGCTACGGTAATTATACTATTTTTCATGCCATTTCTCAACAAAAAAAGCAGTACCGGAATATGTCCTCTCCCCTTGGAACATATCCCGGTACTGCATATGGTTTATGATACTGTCAACGGATCACAGCATTTTCAGAAGTTCGTCTCTCACTTCGTCCATCCGTGCATCTACGATACCGAAGTCCATCTCCCGATAACTCCAGGCTGCGCGCCCGATCCCATGCTTATCATAGCACTGGGTGATCATCCGGAACCACTTCAAAGCATCCTCCGGCGTTGCCAGATCGATCACTCCGTATTCCCCACAGTACAGAGCTACATCTCTCTCTTCGGCAACCCGTACTGCCTCTTCTACCATCTGCTCAAAATACTCGATACCGATCACCTTATCCAGATCCGCTCCCTGGAAGCACTCCACCTCCAGGCTCTGGAAGCCGACGATCTGCTGCTTCGTATACTCCTTATACTGTCTGTAGGTACACTCAAAGGGCATACGGAAGGAGGTATCCATTCCTTCAACCCAGTATGCACCCTGATGTGTAAAGATCAGAGGCTCATAGCAATGGAATGTATAAACAATATTCTCATCCACCGGAGCCGCCAGATCGGACAGTGCTTCAATACTGTTATTGTAGTAACCGCCGATCAGGATCCGGATGTCCGGAGCGATGGCGCGGATCCTCTGAATACAGGTTGTGGAAATGCGATTCCAGATGTCACTGTATTCCTTATTTGTCACTTCATTCAGAAGCTCGAAGCAAAGACGGTCCTTGTATCCGCCGAATCGTTTTGCGAATTCCTCCCACAGTCTGTAGAAGCGCTCCTGATAGACCTCACTCTCAAAGAAGCCTTCCTCATTTTCACCTTTATCAAAGCTGAAGCCATAGGTTTTATGCAGATCCAGGATCATATTCAATCCGTACTTTCCGCACCAGTCGATCACCTTCTGCAGACGATCAAAGCCGCCCGGAAGATAATTCCCCTCCGCATCCTCCACCAGATCATAATCCACGGGTACTCTGACATGGTCCAGCCCCCAGCTCTTGATCTTCTCAACGTCCGCTTCGATCACGAAGGTGTCATATCTCTCCTGAGTATGATCACACTGAGACAGCCATCCTCCCAGGTTCACTCCATGCTCATAACCTGCTAATTTCTTCATTCCTTGCTCCTCCTGCTTTTTTGAATACACGCCTCATCCTTAGGCTCATCATAATGGATATTCTGTTTAATCTATATCGTTTTGTTGCTATCTTTGCTGTTTTCCTTACCAGATTCCGTCCAAATACCAGCATCAAAACCTATTGTATCATATAATTCTCTCCGAATGAAGTATTCTTGACATCCCATCTTAAAAAAATTACAATAAGATTACAGGAATTTTGGAGGAGGTACATCTATGAAAGAGCAGAGCTTAGCAGTAAATCCGTATATGCCGGAGACACAGATCAAACCGGTCTCCGAGCTGCCTTCCATCAAGAAGGGATACATCAGCGGTATCAAGTATTATTATTTTATCATCATGAAGGAAAGAGCATTATCGGAGACTCCCGAGATTTATGAAGCTCTGGTTGAGTTCGGATCCGAGATGGCAAATCTTCTGGAAACGGAAAGTGCCGATTCGGTCATGAAAATGTCTCAGCTGTTCAAGTCATTCTATCCCGACGGAAACCTGCATCCGGCCTTTATCACTCTGCAGCTGGAGGTTGCACTGGACGGGATCAGCGAATGCCTGTATAACCTGAAGAAAATGTATCATCTGAATGATAAGTAAAGGAACGGGCGACCGACGGATTCACGATCATTCCCACGTCCCGACCGCAGACCATCCGCGCTTCGCGCGTATGTCGTGCCTTCGGCACTTGCATCTGCGGTGGTTCGTGCGAATGGCTGCTTCGCAGCTAC
>CADBOW010000200.1 GCA_902796375.1 uncultured Lachnospiraceae bacterium
CCCCCGGTCAGCAGGCACAGCCGACATCCGGTCAGGAAAGCTATAGCCAGCAGGTACAGCAGTCATTGAATCAGGCAGGCCTCGGCCAAACCGGCTACGCTCAGCCCACCAACGGTCAGGCGAACTACGCTCAGCCCACCAACGGTCAGGCAGGCTACGGTCAGCCCGGATACCTGCAGACGGGTTATACTCCGCAGGATTACAGTCAGCCTGTCTATGGCCAGCAGGGCTATGGTGATCAGTGGAAACCTCCCGGCTCCGGCAAGGGAAAGATGATCGCCATCATATGTTCCATTTCTGCGGCAGTAATCGCTTTGGTTCTGGTACTGGTTCTGGTTGTCTTTCGATCTTCCGGCGACGGCTGTGACAGTATAGAAGATGCATGCAAGGAAATGATCGAAGCACTGAATGACAGAGATGCAACAAAAATACTCAATCTGACGATCCCGGAGAAGTATCATTCAAAATACAGAGAATACTTTAAGAATAATAAAGGGTATGAGGTGGAAGATGCCATCAACCAGGAATTCTTAACTGATTATCCGGAATCGAGAAAGTATACCTATCAGCGGTATACTATTCGCAGGACCTATACACAAACCGAGATTGAAGATTACGAACAGGAATTCTTGAAAGAATTCGGAGAGAGTATTAAAATCGAGGAAATGTGCAAGGCTTATGTCTACTACTCCGTAGAAGAGTCCGGGGATGGAGAGTATGACGAAGGAGATTACGAAGAAGAAGAGGATGAGTCCGTAAAGCTGTACAAAACAGACGGAAAATGGTATATCATCTGGGATTGATAAAAAACTGTTGCAAAAAGGAAAAGAATGTGCTATATTTGTTTGGTGTGATTTTTTGATAACGAATAAGGAGGTTTCATCGTGAGAACCGCACTTACTATTGCATTTATCGTTGTAGCCATCGCACTGATGATCGTGGTGCTGATGCAGGAAGGAAAAGAAAACGGACTCACCGGTACCCTGACCGGCAGCGCTGATACATATTGGGCAAAGAACAAAGGGCATTCGAAGGATGCTGTGATGAAGAAGGTCACCGTATTCCTGGCAGTACTTTTCTTTTTGCTTGCCGGTGCGCTCAGTTCTAAATTTGTTGCTTAATCAGATGCAAGGTGCTTTGGATTCGTATTCGAAGCACCTTTTCTTTTTCTTATAGATCAAGATGACTGGGTCAAAAGGTTTACTGCCCCGGCCATATGAGTATTGGGGGGATATTATGGATGAGAGATTTGACGAATGGAAGGACCGGCTGCAGGCTGTCCTCCATGCAAAGGAATATAAGCCCATGCGTCTGAAGGACCTGATCTATCTGATGGATATCCATTCGGAGGATCGAGATGATTTTCTTCAGCTTCTGAATGATATGGAAGCACAGGGGGAAATCGTTCGTTCGAAGAATAACCGTTATATGCCGCTGCCGAAGGATATGCTGACAGGTGATTTCATGGGAAGCAGAAAAGGCTATGGCTTTGTCAGAGTCACCGGGTATGAGGAGGATTTCTTTATTCCCGAGCATGGTGTTAACGGTGCATTTCAGGGAGACCGGGTTATGATCCGGCTCAGTACGGTGAACCGCGGTCCGCGAACAGAGGCGGAGGTGGTTCGGATCCTGGCCCGGGGTATCACCACTGTGACAGGTACCTATCGGGTGAGTGACGGGATCGGATTTATCACAACAGGAAATAAACGTCTTGGAACTGATGTATACATCCCCATGGGAAAGGACATGAAGGCCGTAGACGGAAATATCGTTGTGGCTGAGCTGGAACGATATGATACCGGCGGCGGTGCTCCGGAAGGAAGGATCGTGGAGATCCTGGGACATATTGATGATCCGAAGGATGATGTACTGGCAGTGGTCCGGGCATTTAATATTCCGGAGGATTTTCCGGAGGATGTTATGCAGCAGCTTTCGGAGATCCCGGATCAGGTTCGGGAATCCGATCTGACCGGCCGCAGAGATTTCCGGGAATGGGAGACGGTTACCATAGACGGTGAAACCGCCAAGGACTTCGATGATGCCATCACCCTTACGGAGGAGAACGGCGTCTATCATTTGGGAGTCCACATCGCGGATGTGTCTCATTATGTGAAAGAGGGAAGCCCTTTGGACAAAGAGGCATTGAGGCGCGGGACAAGTGTTTATCTTGCAGATACCGTGGTTCCGATGTTGCCGCATCAGTTATCCAACGGAATCTGTTCTCTGCAGGAAGGGAAGGATCGTCTGGTTCTGTCCTGCCTCATGGATATTGACAAAAACGGTCAGATCCTGTCGCATGAGATATGCGAAGGAGTGATCCATTCCAATGCACGAATGACCTATACGGATGTATACAAGCTGATCGAGGGAACTGAGGATGCTCCTGTTGAAAAATATCAGACGCTGATCCCCTTCTTCCGGCGCATGGCAGTCCTGTCGGGGATCCTTCGGGAGCGTCGCCATTCCAGAGGCTCGGTTGATTTTGACATCCGGGAAACGGAGATTCTGATCGGTGAAGACGGCCGCCCCACGGAGATCCGCGCCCACGACAGAAATGTTGCCACAAAGCTGATCGAGGATTTTATGCTGGCCGCAAATGAAACCATAGCCGAGGACGCCTTCTGGCAGGAGATCCCATTTGAATACCGTGTTCATGAAGCACCGGATGACCGGAAGGTGGAGGCTTTGAAAATGATCCTCCGGGCCTTCGGGCTGTATCTGCACGGAGGAAGGGAAGCCATTCATCCGAAGGAATTCCAGCGGATCCTGGCGGAGATCGAAGGACAGCCCTATGAGGCAATGATCTCCAAGCTGACGCTGCGAACCATGCAGCAGGCCCGTTACGGAACGGTATGTACAGGGCATTTCGGCCTTGCAGCCAAGTATTACTGCCATTTCACATCCCCCATCCGAAGATATCCGGATCTGCAGATCCACCGGATCCTGAAGGAGAATCTGCACGGGGCACTGGATGAGAGGAGGATTTCGCATTATGAGCATATCCTTCCGGAGGTGGCTGCGGATAATTCCGCCAAGGAACGCAGGGCGGATGAGGCAGAACGGGATGTGGACAGGCTGAAGCAGATCGAATATATGGAGGAGCATCTGGGAGACTGCTATGATGGGATCATTTCCGGATTCAACAGTCAGTGCATTTTCGTGGAGCTTCCCAATACCATAGAAGGCACCATCCCGCTGGGAAGTCTGACGGATGATTTTTATGAATATCGGGAGGATCTCTTCCAGATGATCGGAAACCGGACAAAGAAGACATATCATCTGGGAGATCCGGTAGTGATCCAGGTCGTCAGCACGGACAAGGCGGAGCGTCGGATCCAGTTCCGGTTTGCCGACAGTGATGCGATTCGGAAGGATACAGGAGAAGAATGACATGAAGAAGGAAGCCGAGAAACTGATCGCCAATAATAAAAAGGCGTATCATGATTATTTTATAGAAGAAACCTATGAAGCCGGGATCGCACTGGCCGGAACCGAGGTGAAGTCACTCCGGATGGGACAGTGCAGCATCAAGGAGGCTTATGTGGGCGTGGAAGCAGGGGAAATGTATATCTACCATATGCATATCAATCCTTATGAGAAGGGGAACATTTTCAATAAGGATCCGCTTCGTACCAGAAAGCTGCTGCTGCACAAATCCGAGATCCGTAAGCTGGCGGTGGCGGCTTCGGCGGAGGGATATACCATTATGCCTCTGAAGGTGTATTTCAGGAACGGCAGGGCGAAGGTGGAGATCGGACTTGCAAAAGGAAAGAAGCTCTATGATAAGAGAGCGGACATAGCAAAGAAGGATCAGCGAAGAGAAGCGGAACGGGATTTTAAGGTGCGGAATCTCCGCTGATGCTGCGGTCATACATTTTTAACTTGATTTTAACTGACAGATTGATTAAAATAGTTTCGTTACACCAACTGAGAAAGAAGGGCATGAAATGAGCCAGGCAAAAGTAGATCGTCACAAAGAAGAAAAGAAAGACAGAGAAAAGCTGAATCGCAAAGCCAAAGTGAAGAAGGTCCTCGGGATCTTTCTGTTCGCATTGATCCTCGGAGCAGTGATCGGATTCCCTGTAGGAAAATGGATCTATAATTATAAGCAGGAGCACCAGGACAAAGAAGAGGTCTTCATGTCTGCAAATGAATATGAAGACTGGTTCAATAATTACTGGGTTGAGAAGTATTCGGATCTTTATACCGGCTCCGAGATTGCTTCCACAGAGGAAGGGAGTCCCACAGACGACTCTGCAGCAGAAGATGCAGACCCGGTTGAGGAGAATTCCGGCGATGCCAGCTCGGAGGAAATTCCCTCTGAGGCTGCAACAGCAGCTCCGGATGGGGTTGAGACCGGAGATCAGCTTCAATAGTTAATCATCCGCAGGGCGTTAACCCTTGCGGCATAAACCAGGGGTTGTACTGGTTTCGACAGGGATTTAGAAATCCCGGCAGCCATCCGTGGTCCGTGATCCACGTTAAAAGTGCGGATAAAAATAAACGCTGATAATAATAAAGCAGAATATGCAATGGCTGCCTAAGGGCAGTCTGTCGGCCTGAGAGTCATCCGCTGCTCACAGAATCCGGCATCAAAGAGGCGGAGAACGTTCCTCCCAAAGCTTTGCGGGTTGAAACGAATGATGAAGCTACCGACCGCATGAGCCTGTCTATGGGCGCCTGCGTGGGGGAATCCTAAAACACAGACTATGATGGAAGATACCGGTATGGAAGAGTCTTTGGACGCGGGTTCGATTCCCGCCAGCTCCATACAAAGACAGCCGCCGAATGGCGGCTGTTTTTGTGTGGACGAAGGGAATCGAACGGCAAGGCCGAGGAACGAAGTGACGAGAGAACGACCCGGTGGGTCGTTCGAGCCGAAGCCCGGCCTGACGGCTCAATAGTAAGGCGTTTTTTTATCCTCTTTTTTTGCGTGAAGAGATCGGCTTCTGCTTCATCAGCATCTGCACCGCACAGGTGGCATAGTCCCGCAGTCGCTGGGGATATCCCAGCAGCTGGTCATTGGCTGCGATATAAGTATCCTTTTTCATGGAAGGATCCTCGAACTGCGTGACATCGGTGTATCCGGCACAGGGAAGATAAAAGCCTTCCGTCATTTCGCGGGTCACCTTACAGATACAGGGCTCTCTTCGTATGGGGATCTCAAGCGAAGCTTCGGTATCCTCGCCCCGCAGGGTGATGCCGGAGCCTGTTGTGATCAACGGCTTCGGAAATGCATATTCACAGCTGAGGGGGAGAAACAGACAGAGTACATTTCCCTTCTGATGCATGGAGATCTTGCCCACCTGGAAATCCCCGTTGCAGAAACCGGTCAGAGCATGCAAACGTGCCAGATGGAACATTCCTTCCATATCATCCCGGTTGTGAAGCAGGACCAGATCCCGGTTTCTCCGGCTTCCGGAAGAAAGGAAGGAGAGATAGACGTCGATCAGCTGTCCTCCGTTATACTGATCCTCCCTGTAGATCCCCAGATATTGTTCCACGGTTTTCTGCCGGACGTTCGGAAGCCCCAGAGCGTACTTGAAGGGACGGATCTCCTTCAGCAGATCCATGGATACCGGCTCATTCATACGGTCCCGGATCGTTATGCCCAGTCCATCCCGGATCTTGTCGATCCTTCCCCGGACGAAGGGGATATCAAAGGTGTCACCATTGAAATGGAACAGCACTGTCTTTCCATCCAGATACTCCATGAACCGGCGGATCATTTCCGGTTCACTGCGGCCGTCATCATTAAACAGCTGAAGGATGTGCCAGTATCCATCACTCCACAGGTTGATCCCTATGATATAGATAAAGGAGCTTTTCGGCGAAAGTCCCGTGGTTTCCAGATCAAACTGGATCACCTTGTCACGCCCGTATTTCAAGGCCAGCTGATCCCAGACGGGGATTTGATCCGGATGTATTTTTTCGTCAAAAATCAACATTTGAATTTCCTTTTTTCTGTAAAATATGATAGAATCATTATATCACAGTTTTTTGATGTTGAAACTATTTCAAAATGTGATATAATCTTAAAGAGAAAATTTTGTTAAATGGAGGAAGGCATCATGATTCAACCGCTTGACATCAAAACACAGAAGTTCAAGAAAGGGTTATTTGGCTATAAGGCTGGGGATGTAGATGAGTTTATCAATACCGTTTACCGGGCTTATGAGGAAGCATTTAACGAGAACGCTAAGCTGAAAGAAGAGAACGATAAACTGAACAAGGTCATCGAAGAGAATCGTCTGAAGATCTATGAGCTTGAGAAGCAGGTTCAGGAAGTCAACGCTAAGGCAGCTCCGAAGAAGGAAGAACCGAAGAAGGCAGCTCCGAAGAAGGAAGAGCCTAAGAAGGGCGCTAAATTCGAGGATGTTCCCCTGAAGGATTCCGGTATCAAGGACGGAAAGAAGAATGATTCGGCAGCTTCCAAGTTTATCAAGCAGGCTGAAGAGACAACAGTAATCGGCGGTGACGATGATGAAGTCTTTGTAGGTGAGATTGAAGATGCACGTAAGCCGGGTAAGGCAATGATCGGCGACGGTGAAGAGGGCGAAGGCGACGACTTTGAGTTCCTGTAAAAAGCCTATATGGAATGCAAAAAGAGTGCTGCAGCAGTGTGGCACTCTTTTTCTGAGGGTGCGGATTTATGATACATTATATTAAAGGACAGTTAATCGAAGCAGGAACGGAAAGTGTGATCCTGGATAACCACGGCATCGGATATGAGATATTTACCACCGGACGCGTCCTGCAAAGCCTGACCCGACAGGGAAAGGAAGAAATACAGCTTTACACGCATATGCAGATCCGGGAAGATGAGTGGACACTCTTCGGATTTCCGGACCGTTCGGATATCCGGGTCTTCCGTCAGCTGATCTCCGTCAGCGGCGTGGGCCCGAAAGCAGCTCTTGCGATCCTGAATGTGCTGACCGTGGAAGAACTGTATTATGCCATTCAGTCCGGAGATTCCAAATCCATAGCGAAGGCCCAGGGTGTAGGCCCGAAGACGGCACAGCGTGTGGTGGTGGATCTGAAGGGAGTTCTTCAGCCCGGAAGTGAAACCATCGACGTAGATGGCTTCGCAGGTACGGAAGATGTAAATGTGATCAGTGAAACGGCGGAAGCCCTGACGGCGCTTGGATATTCCAACATGGATGCGCTGAGAGCCATACGCAGGGTTGAGGGGGCAGAGTCCATGACCGTGGAACAGCTGCTGTCTCAGGCATTAAGAAAACTGTAGATTCTACATGGCCCGAAGCGGGCAGATGATGACGAAGTATGGAACGAAGAATCATTACAACAGATGTGATACCGGAGGAGGCTAAGACGGAGGCGGGACTTCGCCCCACCAGCTTCAATGAATATATCGGGCAGGATAAGGTGAAGAAGAATCTGAGCGTCTTTATCCGGGCCGCAAAGAAGAGGCATGAGTCTCTGGATCATGTATTGCTCTATGGTCCTCCGGGCCTGGGGAAGACCACTCTGGCAGGGATCATTGCAGAGGAAATGGGTGTTCAGATGAAGGTTACAAGCGGTCCGGCCATCGAAAAGCCCGGAGAGATCGCTGCCATCCTGAATAACCTTTCCGAGGGCGATGTTCTGTTCATCGATGAGATCCACCGCCTGAACAAGCAGGTGGAGGAGGTTCTGTATCCTGCCATGGAGGATTATGCCATTGATATTATGATCGGAAAGGGCGAAAGCGCCAGATCCATTCGTCTGGCCCTGCCGCATTTTACACTGGTGGGTGCGACCACCAGAGCCGGAATGCTTTCGGCGCCCCTGCGTGACCGGTTTGGCGTGGTGGATCGTCTGGAATTCTATTCCATTCCGGATCTGATGCGTATCATTTTACGATCTGCGAAGGTACTGGGAATATCCATGGATGAAGAGGGTGCTCTGGAGATAGCCAAGCGCTCCCGGGGTACGCCGCGTCTGGCAAACCGGCTTCTGAAACGGGTTCGTGATTTTGCAGAGGTTGAACATTACGGTGAAATCGATTATACTATTGCTAAGCGAGCGTTGGATCAGCTGGATGTGGACAGTGCCGGCCTGGATCAGACAGACCGGAGTATTCTGGGCACCATCATTCAGCAGTTTCATGGCGGACCGGTGGGACTTGAGGTCCTGGCTGCAGCCATCGGAGAGGATGCAGGCACCATAGAGGATGTTTATGAACCTTATCTGATCAAGAACGGTTTCATCCATCGTACACCGCGGGGACGCGTTGCTTCCGAACAGGCTTATCGTCAGTTAGGCCTGGAAAGCATGCTCACAGAACAAGGAGGGGGACATGGCACAGAAAACTGATATTCCTGTTGTGATCGGCGGAAAGGTATACACACTGAGCGGATATGAAGGAGAGGATTATCTTCAGAATATCGCCACCTACATTAACGGAAAGATAGCCGAATGCAAAACCTCGGAACAGTATCGAAGAATGAATACCGAATACCAGGGCGTGCTGCTGGCATTGAATATCGCCGATGACTATTTCAAGGCGAAGGACAAGGCGGAAGAGATCGCAAAGGATGATACGGAGAAGGAGCAGCAGCTCTATGATCTCAGACATGAAGTGATCGAAGCGCAGATCAAACACGAGGCTGCCCTGAAGCTTGTAGAAGAGTATAAGGAACAGATCAATGCGCTCCAGAGAAAGATCGTTCAGCTGGAGGCGGAAAAGGATAGAAATAATGATAAATAGGAAACCGGAAATCTTAGCACCCTGCGGAAATCCCGTCGCTTTTCATGCGGCACTTTCTGCCGGTGCAGATGCCGTTTATCTGGCCCTGGACCGGTTTGGGGCCCGTGCGTATGCGGGGAATTTCCGGCAGAATGAGCTTCTTCATGCCCTTGAAGAGGCTCATTTGCATGATATGAAGGTTTATCTGACGCTGAATACTTTGCTGAAGAATGAGGAAATGAAGGAACTTCCCGCCGCACTGGACCCGCTGTATCGTGAAGGCCTGGATGCGGTTCTGGTACAGGATATGGGCGTTGCAAAGCTTCTTCGGAAGGAATATCCGGAACTGCCGCTACACGCCAGCACGCAGATGAATCTCTGTTCTCCGGAAGGAGCTTCCTATGTGAAGCGCATGGGATTTACCCGGGTAGTCCCTGCCAGAGAGCTGACGCTTGCCGAGTTAAAGAGGATCCGGGAGCAGGCGGAGATCGAGGTGGAGGCCTTCGTTCATGGTGCCATGTGTGTCTGCTACAGCGGACGATGCTATCTGTCCTCCTTTGCCGGTGGAAGAAGCGGAAACAGGGGACGTTGTGCTCAGCCCTGTCGTCAGAAATATAACGGAGCCTACCTGCTGTCCATGAAGGATCTCTGTACGCTGGAGGATGTTCCGGCTCTGATGGAAGCGGGGATCGATTCACTGAAGATCGAAGGCAGAATGAAAAATGAATACTATGTGGCAGCCTGTGTGGATGCATACCGGCAGATGACGGAAGACTGTATCCAGGGCGTCTTTACTCCGGAACGTGCGGCTGCGTATCGTCAGCGTCTGGCTGAGGTGTTCAATCGGGGCGGTTTCACCCGGGGATATCTCTATCAGACCGGAGGGCCGGATATGCTGGACGAGGATACGCCGGGAAGAGCCGGGACTACGGTAGGAAAGGTCCTTGGAGCAGGCCGGGGAGTTGTGGAGATCCGGGCTGACCGGAGGATCCATGCGGGGGATTCCCTGGAAATCCCCATGGGAGATGATGAACCGGTGAAGCTTACAGTACCGGAAGAGATCAGAGACGGAAGCAAAGGAACGCTGAATGCTCCCCGAAGCCGTCAGATCCGTTCGGGAGAAGCGGTGATCCGTGTCAGAAATGCCGCCATCAGTCATGAACTGGAGGAACATTACCTGAACGTGACTCCACGGATCCCGGTGCGGCTCTCACTGAAGGTCCGCACGGGTGCTCCCTTTAGGATTACTGCTGTTACGGGTCGCGCCACTTACAGCGTGGAAGGACCGGTAGTGGAGGCGGCGAAGGGCGCTGTGGCAGAAGATTCCATGATCCGAGACAAGATCGGAACCTTGTCCGGTACCGGATTTATCCCGGAAGCTCTGACCATCGACAACGATCACACCGGATTTCTGTCGGCCTCACTGATCAAGAATGCCAGAAGACAGGTTCTGGAGGGGCTGAGGCAGGAGATCCTGAGGCCATACCGTCGGGGAATCCACGCCCACCGCTCATATGATGAAAATGAAATGATATCGCATGAGACAACGCATCCGGATTCGATGACGGAATTTTATGGCACATCCCGGCAACAGTCTGCAGCCATGCATCAAAGCAAACCGGATGGCATATATTTTGTATCTACGGTCCGACAGGCAGAGCTTCTGCTTCAGAAAGAGAATGCCATGGTGATCCTGGATCTGGGCCTGTCCCGGGAAGAGCTTCCGAAGCCCGACGTCCTTGTTGACCTGAAAAGGAAGGCAGGTACCGGCTGCAGCCTTCTGATCGGCTTCCCTTACATCTATCGCACACTGATCCCGGAGGAGGAGATGGAGTCGCTGGCAGCCCTGGCAGAGGAGTTGGACGGCGCATATTTCTCCGGTATTGACAGTCTGGCCTGGATGATAAACCGGAAGAGACGTGTCGGTAAGCTGGTGCTGGGAGCCTCTCTGTATGGCTATAATGATCTGGCTGTGGCACATTTCTGCGAAGCCGTAAGACCATATGCGGATGAAATCCTTCTGGAGGCACCCTGTGAACTGAGCAGAAAAGAGATCCTGGGAATCCGTCTGCCGGAGGGGGTTCGCAGATTTACCACCGTATACGGCCGGCTGCCCCTGATGCTGACCATGCAGAGGACCTCGGATCATCCGGTGACACTGAAGGACAGAGGCGGAGAACACCTCGTACTTTATTCAAATCATAAAATGTGCTATAATGTTCTTTTAAGTGGCCGCCCGGTTCTGCAGGATGCTGCAGAGGGACTGACGGCCTGCCGATTTACGACAGAGGATAAGGAGACGATCGGACGGATTCTTAAGGGAGAGTATAATAATGGAATCCGTCATCAGGGACTTATATGATCAATATAATCTGTGTTACATCTAAATATCTGGTATTGGTATTTATGGCATTGTATACCATAAAATGCTTTACCTATTTCACGGCGAAGGATCAGAAGAAGCGTGACTGGAATCTGAATGTACAGGTATTCTATATCTTTGCGATTCATTTTCTGTGTCATGTCATGCTGTATTTCCATACCGATGATAAAACGGTTCTGGGATATTACCCGATCCAGATCCTGATCGCGATCCTTTATATCACGATCTTTCATGCGGTTTATCCGAAAGCATCCAGGCTGTTGATCAACAATATCACCTTCCTTATGCTGATCGGTTATACCATGCTGACCCGTCTGGATCACACCCTGGCTGTAAGACAGTTTATCCTTGCAACGGTGTGTCTGTTCCTGGCCAGCTTCATTCCCTTTATCATGGGGAAATTGTCGAAAATGCGGAACTGGACCGTACTTTATGGTATCGTGGGTATCCTGGTGCTGCTGACGGTCTTTGTTCCGGGGATCGGTGTCAGTATCTACGGTGCAAGGAACTGGATCTCCATCGGCGGCATATCCCTGCAGCCCATGGAATTTGTAAAGATCATTTTCGTTCTTTTCGTAGCCAGCGGTCTGGTGAAGGCATCCACACTGAAGGATGTGACCATCAATGCGCTGATCGCCGCAGCCTTCATGGCGGTTCTGGCCGTGGAGAAGGACTTCGGAGCCATTGCCATATTCTATCTGGCATATATTTCCATGGTTTATCTGGCAACCTCCAGGCCGATCTTCCTGATCGGAGGCCTGGTTCTGGTGGTGGGCGTGGTGGTCCTGGGCTATATCCTGTTTAAGGACAGTCTGTTCTACCACATTTCCGTCCGGGTGGAGGCCTGGAAGGATCCCTTCGCCTACCGGGACGGAGGCGGTTATCAGCTGAGCGAATCCCTGTTTGCCATCGGAACCGGAGGCTTCACGGGATTGGGACTGGGCAAGGGTATGCCATATTACATCCCCGTAAGTGAGAGCGATTTCATATTCTCGGCGATCTGTGAGGAAATGGGACTGATCTTCGGACTCTGCCTGATCCTGGTCTATGTCAGCGGGTTCATCGCAATGTCAAATATCGCTATGAAATGCAGAGCTCCATTTTATAAATATATGACCTTCGGCTTTGCGATCAGTTATATCATACAGGTATTTCTGAATATCGGAGGTGTCACGAAATTCATACCGTCCACCGGTGTGACACTGCCGCTGGTCAGCTATGGTATCAGTAGTGTGTTCAGTACACTCATCATGTTCTCCATGGTGCAGTTTGTATATATCCTAGTCGGTAAAGAAGGTGAAGCTATTGAAGAAGAGGAACGATCCCTCAGAGCAGCCGCGGAAGCAAACGGGCGGATCCGGCCGGGAATTGCGATCGCCGGTGCAGGGGGACCCGAAACGCAGGCAGCAGCCGGTGCAGGGGGATCCGAAACGCAGGCAGCAGCCGGTGCAGGGGGACCCAAGGCGTGGGAAGGCTCCGGTTCAGGGAGACCCGAAGCGCGGGAAGGCTCCGGCACAGGGAGACCCGAGACGTGGGAAGGCTCCGGCGCAGGGAGACCCGAGGCGCGGGAAGGCTCCGGCACAGGGAGACCCGAGGCGCGGGAAGGCTCCGGTTCAGGGAGACCCGAAACGCGGGAAGGCTCCGGCCGAGAGTGATCCGAGACGCGGGAAGGCTCCGGTTCAGGGAGACCCCGGGCGGAGGAATGATCCGGGTCAGAGATTTCTCAGCCGGATTCGAAAGGATGTCGGTCCTGAGAATCCGGAAGATCTTCCGGACGATCCGCTGGAAGCTTTCCTGATCCGAAAACAGCAAAGAGAAGAAAAAAACAAGAGAAAAAACAGGCCGATCGTAATTTTAACCTACTTTTTCGTTCTGCTTTTTTTAAGCATGTTCGGATATATCATCTATTTTCAGGTGGCGGAGGCGGAAAAGATCGTAGCAGATGCCGGAAACCGTCGGCAGGATGCCATGTCCGATCTGGTCCGTCGCGGTGATATCGTATCCTCGGACGGTGTCGTTCTTGCCACAACGGAAGATCATGACGGTAAAGATGTCCGGGTATATCCTTACGGAGAGCTGTTCAGTCATGTGGTGGGTTATAATGATTACGGAAGAGCCGGCCTGGAGCTGTCCATGAACTTCCAGCTGCTCAATACCCATGAGGATATCGTTCAGCAGGTGAAGGATGACCTGAGAGGCAGAAAGAAGACAGGAGACAAGGTGATCACAACACTGGATTACAAGCTTCAGTCTGCTGCATCCAAGGCGCTTGGCAATCACAAGGGGGCCGTAGTTGTCATGGAACCGGATACCGGAAGGATCCTGGCTATGGTTTCCAAACCCGGATTTGATCCGAATGAGATGGATCGCGTCTGGGAAGAGATCCATACGGAAGAGGGATCCACCAGTACGGTTCTTCTGAACAGAGCTACCCAGGGACTGTATGCACCCGGATCCACATTTAAGATCGTTACGGCGCTTCAGTACCTGAGAGAGCATGGAGCAAACTCCGATTATTCCTATAAATGCAGCGGAGAAGACAGGTTTGATAATGTAAAGATCATCTGTTACGATCACAGAAGCCACGGTGAAGTGGATCTGGAGCATTCCATCGGGTATTCCTGTAATACCAGCTTCGCCAATATCGGGATGAATGAGATCAATATGAACGGGCTTCATTCCACGGCCGAGGATCTTCTGTTCAATCAGGAGATCCCCTATGATCCGGGATGTCTGAAATCCAGCTTTACGCTGGACGGGACAAGTGACAGAAATGATATTCCCCAGACCGTGATCGGTCAGGGAAATACTCAGATCACTCCTCTGCATAATGCCATGATCATGTCGGCCATTGCAAACGGCGGAGTGCTGATGAAGCCCTATCTGGTGGACTCCGTTCAGAATGACAAAGGAGAGACCGTCCGTTCCTACAAGAGCTCATCCGTAAAGTCCATCATGACTACGAATGAAGCAAAGGAGCTGGCGGAGCTTCTGAAGGCCCCGGCAGAATATGGAACCTCCTCATGGAAGTTTAAGAATTACCGCCATAAGATCATAGGCAAGACCGGTACGGCGGAATATGATGAGGGCGGACATTGCAACTCCTGGTTTGTGGGTTATTCCAACCCGGAGGATCCGGATATCGTGGTCAGCGTCGTGATCGAGGACTCCGACAGCGACGGATTATCCGGCGTGCAGGTTGCAGGCGCAATTTTTGAGACATATTATCCATAAAGACACAAAGTTCTCCTTGATTTGATACGCTGTAATTGCTATAATTTTACCAAGTATTTTCACACACCATAAGAATTGGGAGGACGCGGCCGTGACGAAAGCAACGAGCTGTGGTGGTGTGGTCATCTTTCGAGGAAAGATCCTGTTACTGTACAAGAATTACAGGAATAAGTACGAAGGCTGGGTATTACCGAAAGGAACGGTAGAAGAAGGCGAGAATTACAACGAAACTGCCCTGCGTGAGGTGAAGGAGGAATCCGGAGTCTCCGCACAGATCATGAAGTATGTTGGAAAGACGGCATATTCGTTCAGTACTTCCAATGACATGATCAGCAAAGAGGTTCATTGGTACCTGATGATGGCAGACAGTTATTTCAGTAAGCCGCAGCGTGAGGAATACTTTTGTGATTCCGGTTATTACAAGTATCATGAAGCATACCACCTCTTAAAGTTCCCGAATGAGAAGCAGATCCTGGAGCAG
>CADBOW010000201.1 GCA_902796375.1 uncultured Lachnospiraceae bacterium
GGCCAGCAAGTAGCGGGAGGGGGACTTGAACCCTCGACACCACGGGTATGAACCGTGTGCTCTAGCCAGCTGAGCTATCCCGCCGCACCGGAAACCAAGTGATTTCCGAAAAAATACCCGGCCAGGCCGGGGCAAAATCGCTTAGGCGATTTTAGTGGGACCTATAGGGCTCGAACCTATGACCCTCTGCTTGTAAGGCAGATGCTCTCCCAGCTGAGCTAAGATCCCGAATGTGCTTGTTGGATCAGCACTTTTGTAATTATAATGGGTGGTCCTCTGAATGTCAAGACATTTTTCAGAAAAGTAACAGGATCCGGAAGATACTCCCCTTCCGGATCCTGAACCCGCTTATTTGATCAGATATCCTTTCCTGTCAAAGCTGTATTTCTTTCCGTCGATGGTAAGCGTTATATTCCTGGCGTACCAGCCGGCGGTATCCATGTACATCCAGCCCTTTTGAGTCTTCTTCCAGGATGCCTTCGCCTTATAGGACCACACTCCGCTCTTATCCAGCCAGTACCCCTTACAGTACTCATTCACAGCCATGGCCCCGTTTTTCTTAAAGTAATAATTCTGTCCGTCGATCACCTTCCATCCGACCGCGTTTTTACCGTCCGCGTAATAATACCAGTCCTTATCGATCTGGTACCAGCCGGAGGTGATCACCTTAACCTTCAGATCCACATATAACGAATAAAAATCATACTGATTCTTCGGCGCCAGATAATCATACCTGCCCCTTGCCGTATCGATCATATCCTTTTCCTTCTCGTTATATGCCTTCAGCATATAGGGATTCTTCATGACGGATATGCTCTTCAACCGATTCCCATATGCCCATATATACTCCAGCTCCGGGTTGTTTCTGACATCCAGGGATGTAAGACGGTTCTCACTTACATAAAGATACCGAAGTTTTGAGGCAGCCGTTACATCCACCTTCTTCAGCCGGTTTGATGATGCACAAAGATAATCCAGCGATCTGCAGCCCTTCAGGTTCAATTCCGTCAGCCGGTTCTGGTGACATTCCAGATATTTCAGCGATCTGCAGTTCGAAAAATCCAGCTTCTTCAGCTGATTCCCATTGCAGTAGACTGTCTGAAGCTTTTTACATTTTTCCACCCTCAGGGTTTTCAGGTAATTGTCGGCGCATTCCAGGAAGATCAGTTTTCTGTTCTTCCTGAGGTCAAGCTCCTTAAGCTCCTGATTATAGACCTCCAGTGATGTGAGATTCGGAAAATATTCGATCCCCTTCAGGCTCTTCAGTGAAGGATCCAGTTTCGTTCCCACCGCACTGTTTCGAATGCGGATCGTTTTCACCCGTCTACGCTCCTTCACGGTCAGCTTCCCGTTGGAATTCAGATCAAATTTCCTGGAAATATACTCGCGAAATACGGGATCCGGGAAGTTTTTTTCATTGATCGCCACATCGCCTTCGGCTGCATGGGCCTGAAATGTCATGAGAAACAGGATTCCAAGAAGCAGTATCGGTCCTGTGAACAGCATCCTCAGTCTTCGTTTCATAAGATCACCCCCCATGATCAGTAAAACCTGTGATTTCTCCTGATGGATCGATAGTAGATCCGGAAGAAATACAAAAATACCTTCTTATCTCTGATCAGCGTCAGATTCTTCTTAATAAACTGATTCAGCTTATGGATCAGTTCCTTTCTGTCCCGGATCAGAAGAACGATCTGTGCGTACATATATGCCAGCTCGATCTCCGGGATGCCGGTACGGGTGCTCTCCAGATCGATGATCATGGGCTCGTCCCCTGCCACCAGGATGTTATTTGCATGGAAATCTCCGTGAACAAAGGGAAGCTCCTCATAACCGCACTGGAGGATCATCTTCCTCGCCTTACCCATACGGAACTTCGTAATAAACTTATTCCGGGCGCGATTCATATAGTTTTCCAGCTTTCCCGCCTTCGTATCGAAGGGACCCGAGGTCAGGATACTGGACAGATACTTCTTAAAGAGCCTCTCTCCTGTCTCCGTTCTGGGGATATCCACCTCCGACTGAGACAGGGTCTGAACATAGGTCATCCATTTGGTGAGCATCTTCTCCACAAGAACACGAATTGCGTCATCCGTGTTCTTGACTCCTTCCGAAGCCTTTGTATCAATGTTTTTTCCATTCTCTGTCTCATTGCCCATCAGCTGCTTCAGCCGGCTTCTCAGCGTCCCGCTCTCCGTCAGGAATTCGGAGACCACCAGCTCCGGATAGTCCTCCTCCGGGACATAGACCGGCGTGACCTCCTTCCCCTGAAGCGCCTGATAAACCTTCTGCTCCGTAAACAGGGCACTGTGGTACAACTCATACTGATCCCCCTCCATGTTCCACTTAAGGAACCGGCGTTTCTCACCCTCACGGAAGGAAAAACAGTACCTTCCCTTTCGGGCATTTTCCTCCACCAGCTCATACTCCGTGATCCCCCTGGCATCAAAGAACTGCCGGATATACTCGGGACATTTTTCCTGATCTGTCACTGAACTCCCTCCTTATCTACCTTCAGGATGATGGCTGCCGTATCCTTGGGGTCCACGCCCAGAGGCAGATGCAGATGGATCCGGTTTGCCTTCTCCAGACCACGCATCAGGATCGCCTTATATCGATCCTCCAGCTCGGACACTGCTGGATAGGAATCCGCATAGAATGTCCCACTGACTGCCCGGATATTTGTAAGCAGCTCATATAACTCCTTCAGCTCCCGGAAGGACGCGAAACGGATCCGGTCCGCCAGCTCCTCCAGGGAGATCTTCCGCATTTCCGGCTTACTGATCCCCTTCACTCTGGAGAGAAATGCAACCGTAGTAAGCGGAGCCCCGTCATAGATATGATCCCCGAAGATCTCCGACGGTTTGAACCGGTATGCGGGATTCCTGTGAGCCAGCTTCTTTGCCTTCCACTCGAACTTCTTCACCGGTCCCAGCCGTTTCACCGCACCGTTCAGATAGGGATCTCCGTATTTTACATCACTCCCGTGGATCGACGCCTTCTTCTGCATCAGACGCAGGTGTCCGTCCGCGGTCAGAATTCCGAAATCCTCAGCCACATAGTTCCAGTCATGATTTGAGATCAGCTCCGCCATGGTACTGGTCTTTCCGCAGCCGCCGGTTCCTGTGAGAATGATGCCTCCATCCTCCTTTCCAACCATACCGGAGTGAATGAATACCGCATCCTTCTTCATCAGTGTGATGGCGAAGATATACCACAGACAGGAAGAGTTTGCGATCCTTTTTGCGAAGATCGTATATTTGTCGTGATGTGAAAACGCGAACCGGAAGGGAGGCACGGCACTGACCTTCTCGGAGAAGGAACTTCCCTTCGGCTTGATCCACGCCTCGGTGGGAGCATCCTGCCGGAACAGATTCTTCACTGCATATGCATAATGTGTTCCGTTATTCACCCGGAAGGTGTCCCTGTTAAATGCGATCGATGTAGAAACCGCATAAAATTTCTCGTTGATCCTCAGCTTGTCCTTCTCGTTCAGAATATGCAGCTTCAGCATGCAGTCCTCATCTCTGATTTCCTGACGAAGCGCATCCGAGAAATAATCCGCGCAGGCCTCATAGTATCTTCCTTCCCCTTCCATGGAGAACGCAAGATCTCCAACCTTGTAATATGTGATCATAATTGTTCCTTTCTGGTTTCCTTCCCGTTCCTACGGGATTCTCTATGAGAAACAAAAGACGCAAGTCCCCTGTATGGGAATTGCGTCTTCCGTATCCGTGTCAGATAGATTACTCAGCCGGTGCTGCATCAACTTCCGGGGAAACATCCTCAGCGATTTCCTGATCATCCTCAAAGAAATCATCATCGAAATCATCATCAAAATCATCAAAGTCATCCAGATAATCCGGAGTAAGATACTTGTAGATCGCAACTGCTACAGCAGCAATCATTACGACTACCCCTACAATGATTGCGAGTTTAAGGAACGTATGACGTCCCTTCTTAACTGCCCCTTCTTCCTTAACAACGGTCACATGCTTCATAATTTGAACCTCCTACCTTCTTTGTGAATAAATCTATATTGTAGAGTATATCACACCTTCCTTAACTTCGCAAGGGAAGCAAACATTCTTTTTTCGCCTGCTCCGTCAAACAGCACCGTCACCTCATAATCATTTCCGCCCCGGATCATTTCCTTCACAACTCCCCGTCCGAATTTGATATGCTTCACCGTATCTCCCACGGTATAATCCACGGCGGCTTTCTCCGGCAGACCCCGCTGCATGGTCGGTTTCGGACGGGATTCTCTCCTGACCCCGTATCCGGATCCCGTTTTTCTGCGAAATGTGGTTCCCTGCCACTCATCATAATATCGATTCCGGTCCTGGGAACCGAATATCGCATCTGCATCCTCCTGCTTTCCTTCCTTCTGCAGCAGATTCTCCGGTATCTCTTCGATGAACCGGGATACTGCGGGGAATGTCAGATTTCCGTTTACCATTCTGCGTCCCGCTGCGCTGAGATACAGCTGTTTCATGGCGCGGGTGATGCCCACATAGCAGAGCCTCCGTTCTTCCTCCGTGGCATCCGGATCATCCGAATCCAGAGAAAGCCCGCTGGGAAACAGGCGTTCCTCCATTCCCACCATGAAAACATAAGGAAACTCCAGTCCCTTGGCACTGTGCAACGTCATCATGGTCAGCCGGTCAGAGCCGTCCTCCTCCGCATCCGTGTCGGCAACCAGCGATATTTCCTCCAGCAGCTCCACCAGAGAGGGCTGTTCCGCATGCATTTCATAGTCCGAGATCTTATTCAGAAGCTCCTGTAGATTCTCCAGACGGCTTCTGGCTTCATCCGTCCGCTCCTGCTCCAGTTCCTTCCTGTACCCGGTCTGATCCAGGATCTCCTGATACAGAACGGAAATGGTTCCGTCTTCGGCGGTTCTTCGGAAGCGCTCCATCAGCTCCACGAAATCCTTCACCTTGCCTGCCGCACGGGACAGACCGGGAAGCTGGTCAGCATCCAGCAGCACATCATAGAGAGAGGTTCCCCGTTCCGCCGCAATATCCCGCATGCGGTTCACGGTGGTATCACCGATCCCTCTTCTGGGCACGTTGATGATCCGGACCAGAGAGATATCATCCGCCGGATTGGAGATCACCTTAAGATAACCTACCATATCCCGGATTTCCTTTCTTGCATAGAAATTGGTTCCGCCCACCAGCTGATAGGGTATGTTCTCGCGGATCATCTGTTCCTCCAGAATCCGGGACTGGGCATTGGTACGGTACAGAACGGCCATGTCCGACAGCCGTCCTCCCGCCTGCAGCAGCTTAAAGATGCGCTTCGCCACGCCTGCAGCCTCTCCCCTGTCATCCTCATAGCGGGTAAAGACCACCTTCTCTCCCTCCGGATTCTCCGTCCAGAGACTCTTATCCTTCCGGCCTTCGTTGTTGGCTATGACGCCGTTCGCCGCATTCAGGATATTCGCCGTGGACCGATAGTTCTGCTCCAGCTTTACCACCTTTGCGTCCGGATACTCCTCTTCGAAATTCAGGATATTATATATATTCGCTCCGCGGAACTTATAAATGGACTGGTCATCATCTCCCACCACGCACAGATTCCGGTATTTCGCCGCCAGCATCTTCACCAGTACAAACTGCGCATGATTCGTATCCTGATACTCATCCACCATGATATACCGGAAGCGCTCCTGATACAGCTCCAGCACATCCGGATGCTGCAGGAAAAGATCGATGGTCCGGCAGATCAGATCATCAAAATCCAGAGCATTGTTGCTCCGGAGTCTTTTCTGGTATTCTCTGTAGATCGCGGCCACATTCTGCTCCCGGAAGCTTCCTGCATTCTGTTCCTCATACTGTGACGGGGAGAGAAAACTCTCCTTTGCTTTGGAGATCGCTGCGATCATGGCCCGTACCGGATACTGCTTCTCATCCAGCGAAAGCAGACGAAGAACCTCCTTCACCGCCGCCTTCTGATCGTCCGCATCATAGATCGTAAAATTATTCTTTCCACCCAGCCGTTCGTAAAACCGTCTCAGGATCCGCACACACATGGAATGAAATGTGCTGACCCATATGGACTCGGCTCCGAATCCTACTATGGCATCCACCCGTTCCCGCATTTCCCCTGCAGCCTTGTTGGTAAATGTAATTGCCAGGATATTATAGGGATTCACTGACCTTTCATCGATCAGATATGCGATCCGGTGGGTAATGACGCGGGTCTTTCCGCTGCCCGCGCCGGCTAAAATAAGGAGAGGCCCCTCGGTATACGAGCAGGCCTCTTCCTGTTTTGGATTTAATCCGGCCATATTACTGCGCCGATGTCTGTCCTAACTTAGCCTTTAATGCTGCAAGCTCATCCTGAACGGCTGCATCCGGAGCTGCATCATATTTTGCTGCAAGATTCTCTACTTCAGAGGAAGCTGCAGTCGTGTTCAACTCTGTTTCAGCATTGGCAAGATCAAGCATGGCATCTGCCTTAGCCTCCATACGCTCAAATGCTGCAATGCTTGCGCTGGAATCACCCACATTGGAGGTCATCTGGTTGATCTTCTGCTGTGTCTTAGCTACTTTGATCTTCGCCTTGATGGCATCCTTGCGGTCATTCAGAGCATTGATATCATTTACCAGCTTGTCATGCATCTGACGCATCTTCATAGCGTTTGCAGCTGCCACATCATAGGTCTGCTGGAGGGACTGCTGCTTCGTCTGAAGCTTGGCCTTCTCGGTCAGGAACTTCGTAGCATCAGCATCATTTCCGGCTACAACAGCCTTCTCAGCGTAGGACTGCATCTTTGCGATCTCAGCATTGCACTCATCCAGCTGGCGCTTAGCCCGAGCCTCATCTGCCATTACGGCTGCGGTCTCTTCCTTAACCTTGCCCAGATCTCTGGTCAGGTTCCGCATGGTCTGGTCGATCATCTTCTCCGGATCCTCTGCCTTGTCCAGAAGAGCGTTGATGTTAGAAGCCATAATGTCCTTAAATCTTGTCAAGATACCCATATTGTAATCTTCCTCCTTTGTTCTGCAGATCCATACTGCATGGATCCCCCTGTATTGGCCATAAGCCCGCTAGTCCTATTATACATAGAATATACCACTTTTACAAATAGTATTTTCACCTGGATCTTAAAATATCATAAATGATCGGCGTGTCCTCCGGCGGCTCCGCATCGATACTGTAAGCCCTCAGGAATCGGTCTTCCGCATCCTCCAGGACCCCTTCCCGGTTGGTGAAAAGCTCGGCCAGAACCTCTCCCTCCGAAACAGACTCCCCCAGCTTCTTCTTTACCAGGATCCCTGCCTCGGGATCGATGGCCTCATCCTTCCTGCTGCGCCCTGCGCCCAGCATGACTGATACAAGTCCCACCTCCCCGGTATTGCATGCGGTAAGATATCCTGCCCGGGGGGCCCGGATCTCCTTCCGGAATGCAGTCTCGACTCCGACCCGGTCCAGGGCCGACGGATCTCCACCTGCTTCCTTCACATATGCTCTGAAGCGGTCCAGGGCCGATCCGTTTTGCATCACCTCTGTTACGGCTTCGACTGCCGCCTCCCGGCTGTCCCTCGCCTGATCCGACATCTGCAGCATTTCCACTGCGATCCGGACCGAAAGCTCCACCAGTCTGGGCTCTCCGCCGCCCTTCAGAACCTCCACGGCCTCCTGCACCTCCAGTGCATTTCCCACCGCCCGGCCCAGGGGCTGGTTCATATCCGATATCACAGCCGTCACTGCACGCCCTGTCATTTCCCCGATCCGGATCATCTGTCCGGCCAGTTCCTTCGCGGAGGAAAGCTCCGACATAAATGCCCCGCTTCCGCATTTCACATCCAGGACGATCCTGTCTGCACCCGCCGCAAGCTTCTTGCTCATGATACTGGATGCGATGAGGGGGATGGAATCCACCGTCGCCGTCACATCCCGCAATGCATACAGCAGCTTATCGGCCGGTGCCAGTTCCTTTGTCTGTGCGGCATCCACGAAGCCCACCCTGTTCAGGATCCGGAGAAACTCTTCCTCCGACAGCTCCGACCGCAGTCCGGGAATGCTTTCCAGCTTATCCACCGTGCCTCCGGTGAAGCCAAGTCCCCGTCCGCTCATTTTCGCAGTGGGAACCTGCAGCGCCGCAAGAACCGGCGCCACGATCAGGGTGGTCTTGTCTCCCACCCCGCCGGTGGAATGCTTGTCCAGCTTGGTACCCGGGATCTGTGCCAGACTCAGCTCTTCTCCGCTGGCGGCCATGGCCAGGGTCAGACAGCTGAGCTCCTCATCTGTCATCCCCTGAAACCAGACAGCCATCAGAAAGGCCGACATCTGATAATCCGGTATATCACCTGCCGTATAGGCTGTGATCATTTCCCGGATCTCATCCTCCGTAAGCGGGATTTTATGCTTCTTTTTTTCGATCAGGTCGTACATCCTATATTTCATAAAATTCCTCGCTTTATTCTAATCTCATTCCTTATCCTTGTTCCGCTCGATCTCCGCCTTGGCAACCTCATCCGGAGCCTGCTCATAACGTGCAAACTCATAGGAGAATACCGCACTTGCTCTGGTCATGGAGTAAAGCTTGGTATCATACTCATAAAGCTCCATATACGGGATCTCCGCCTGGATCTCCTGATTCCCGTTTCCGGTGGGGTTCATACCCAGAACCCGGGCTCTCCGCTTGTTCAGATCACACATAACATCACCGGTATACTCATCCGGTACATTTACGGTAAGGGATGCGATGGGCTCCAGCAGAACCGGCTTTGCTTCCATAAATCCCTTCTTGAAGGCCTGCTCGGTAGCAACCTTGAACGCAAGCTCGGAGGAGTCTACGGTATGATAGCTTCCGTCGTAAAGAACCACCTTTACGCCGGTAACCGGATATTTCGCCAGCGGTCCGCTCTTTACGGACTCGATGATACCCTTTTCAACTGCCGGGAAGTAGTTCTTCGGAACGGCGCCGCCCACAACGATCTGCTCGAATACATATGGGGTCTCCATATCGCCCGAGGGCTCCATCTTGATCTTAACGTGACCGTACTGGCCGTGACCGCCGGACTGCTTTTTGTATTTATACTCGGTATCCGTCTTTCCGATAATGGTTTCCTTAAATGCGATGCGCGGTCTGGACAGCTGGATATCCACCTTGTACTTGTCAGCCAGGATATTTCTTACCACATCCAGATGGGTAGCACTGATACCGTAGATCAGTGTCTGTCCGTTATCGCTGTCATTCACGGTCTTCAGCGTAAGATCCTCCATCATCAGCTTTCCGATAGCCTGGGAGATCTTATCCTCATCCCCCTTCTTCACTGCCGAATATGCCCGATATACATAAGGCTTGGAAATGGTGGTACGGATGTAGGTAACCGCATTCTTTCTGGTGGAAAGCGTATCTGTGGTCTGGCTCTCTGTCAGCTTAGCCAGCGCTCCGATATCACCTGCATGAAGCTCCTTCACCTCTTCCACCTTGTTTCCGAAGATGGTATACAGCTTTCCGAGGCGCTCGTCCGCATCTCTGTGATAGTTGTACAGAACATCCTCCGGCTTCAGTACACCGGAATTCACCTTGATCAGGGAATACTTACCGATATAGGGATCGGCGATGGTCTTGAAGATATAAGCGGACTTGGGCTTTGCGAAGTTGTAATCCGCCTCGAAGACTCCGTTGCTCTCGGTATCGATACCGGCAAGCTTGCACTGATCCGGGCTCGGGAAATAC
>CADBOW010000202.1 GCA_902796375.1 uncultured Lachnospiraceae bacterium
GAATGTGGCCCGTCTGAACTTCTCCCATGGAACCCATGAGGAGCATAAAAAGAAATTCGATCTTATCAAGAAGGTGCGCACCAAGCTGTGCGCTCCCGTAGCCATTATGCTGGACACCAAGGGACCGGAGTACCGGATCAAAACCTTCAGGGATCACAAGGTGACCATCGGCGAGGGTGACACCTTTATCTTTACCACCGAGGATGTGGAGGGAACGGAAGAACGGGTTTCTGTAAGCTATGATCACCTGGTGGATGATCTGTCCGTCGGAGACCGCATCCTGGTCAACAACGGTCTCGTCATCTTCGAGGTCACTGAGCTGAAGGGAACGGAGGCCATCTGTAAATGCCTCACCGGCGGTGTTCTCTCCGACCGGAAGAGCATGAATTTCCCCAACAAGGTACTGAATCAGGTATTCCTCAGCGAGCAGGATAAGTCTGACCTGTTATTCGGGATCGAGCAGGGGATCGAATATGTGGCGGCTTCCTTTGTCTCCAACAAGGACGATGTCAGATCTCTCAGAACCTTTCTGGATGAAAACGGCGGAAAGGACGTGGATATCATTGCAAAGATTGAAAACCGTTCTGGTGTGGATCATATCGATGAGATCTGCGAGATCGCAGATGGCATCATGATCGCCCGCGGTGATCTGGGTGTTGAGATCCCGGCCGTCGAGGTTCCTGCGATCCAGAAGCAGCTGATCACCAAATGCCGTATGCTGGGCACCCGCGTGATCACGGCCACGGAAATGCTGGAGTCCATGATCGAGAAGCCCCGTCCCACAAGAGCCGAGGTTTCCGACGTGGCGAATGCGGTATATGACGGCACCTCTGCCGTGATGCTGTCCGGCGAAACCGCTTCCGGCAAATATCCGCTGGAAGCACTCCGGACCATGATCCGTACCGTGGAAGCAACCGAAGCCACGATCCATTATACGAAGCGTTTCAAGGCACTGGATGTGGAGATCCGGAACAATCTGGATGCGGTTTCCCATTCCACCTGTTCCATGGCCATAGACGTCAACGCCAAGTGCATAATCGTGAATTCCCTGTCCGGACGTACCGCCCGGATGGTCAGCCGGTTCCGCTGTCCGGTGGACATCATCGGAATGACCACCTCCGAAAAGGTATGGCGGAAGCTGAATCTCAGCTGGGGCGTAACTCCCATGCTGTGCGGCATCTATGATTCCATGGAATCCATGTTCTCCAATTCCATCCGGGAAGCTACCCGGGTCCTGGGACTGAAGCCCGGTGATAATGTGGTCCTCACCGGCGGTCTGATGGACGGACACAGCGGAAACACCAATATCATCAAGGTAGAATGCATCGAAGAATGAGCCGCCGCACAAACTGAGCTGTAACGGTGCGAAACGCAGAAAGAGCCTTTCCCATATGCCATGGGGAAGGCTCTTTCCGATCTTACTCATTCTGTTTCATTTATGGCCTTATGGTGCTTACCGTACCTTCTGTTCTTACCAGGTCTTTCCGTTATTCTCGGAGCTTCCTCCCTGACCGCCCTGGTCCTGCTGTTGCTGGTCTCTCTGCTGCTGCGTGTCAGAACGTTCCTGAAGCGCCTCTCTCTGCTGCTCCTCCAGCTGCTCACGAAGCTTCTTCTCTTCGTCCGATTCCTTGTCCTGATCCTGGTTCTGATCCTGATCCTGATTCTGGTCCTGGTTGTCCTGATCCTGGTCCTGGTCCTGATCCTGGTTCTGTTCCGGATTCTCCAGCTTCTCAAGCATATCATCGATATCCTTCTTCAGCTTCTCGGCCTCCTCACTGTGGCCGTCCGCCTCCACCGGTCCCGCACATCCATGGGATGTCAGCACAACACGTGCAGCCCGAAGGGTCTGGATCGCATTCTGAAGCTTCTTCTCTGTGGAAAGGTCCTCAAAATCGATCTTTTTGATCATGGCAAGAGCCAGATTGATCCGGATGGGGCATTCCTTGTAGGTGGGAGGATTCTTCTCCAGTGCCTGCTTATAGTAGGAAATGGCGAGATTGTAATCCTCCTCCTGGTATGCGACGTTTCCCAGATTGTAATAGGGAAGATAGCTCTCGATCAGATTCAGCTTCTTCAGCTTCTCCTCCTGCTCCGCCTCATAGGTTCCGCCCTCATAGGCGGAAATGAACTTGCTGTTCATCCAGTACCGGATTCCCATATACAGTCCGAACGCCAGAAGAAACACTGCCGCAAGATCCATCCAGAACATAAACAGTCTGGCATTCTTGGGCCGGAAGCGCTTTTTCTTCTTCTTTTCCTTCGGCTCCACGATCTCGATCCTGTTCTTCCCGGTTTTCTCCTTCTTCTCTTTTGTATCATTCTTCTCTTTTATATCCTTCTTCTCTTTCTCCATAACGTGCACCTCGTAAATGTCACGCCGGATCTTTCTCCGGTATTGTCAAAGCGTCTACATTCTTCTCATTAACACAATGGATATCACTTCCCAGATCAGCAGAACGCCCAATGCCATTCCCAGATAGTAGGTGATATCTTCATAGGTGATCATTTCCGCTTCTTCCATACGGATACTGCTTCCCGTCTTGATGGAATCCGTTAATGCACCCAGTTCCTCCGGCGCCTTTACCTGCATGTACTCCACCTGAAGGTCATCCGCGATCTGCTTCAGATTCTCCTCATTGAGCACGGAAACCGCATCCTCATTCTTATCCGGGTCCTGGATGTACCGGCGGGAGTATCCGTTGTCCGCCTGCATTTTCCCGCCCTGGGCGGTTCCGAAGCCGAGAACGGCGCCACCGTCCACATACTGCTCCAGATCCGCATAGCTGCGAAGCTTCGTTTCATCGGTAATCTCACCGTCACTGATGAAGATCACTATGGTCTTTCTCTCTTCCTTCTTGGAGGATGAGATCAGAAGATCCTTCATATCATCGTAGGGAACATTCATGTTACTTCCCTTGGCGTAATAGGTATCCGGCTGACGAATGGTAGAGAAGGCATCCGACACGCTCCGCCCGTCCTGTGTGAAGGGGGCCAGGATCTGAGCCCGGTTATCAAAACGGATCAGCGCAAAATTACTGCCTGCCAGCTCCTGCATCATATAGTCACAGGCTTCCTGAACCCCGTCCATACGGGTTTTACCGTCCTGATAGTCCTCCGCCCACATACTGATGGTGGAATCCACCACAAAGAGAACATCGATATTCTTCAACTCGATCTCTGCATTGTAACGTTTTACCGCAGGCCTGAGATTGATCAGAAATGCCAGTCCCAGGATCAGTGTCACTCGCAGAATGGACAGAAGTTTGGACCATACTTTATCCCGTCTCCGAAGGATCATGACAAGAAGGCCGATCAGAACGACAGCCAGTACAGGGATCACGATGTAATTGGATAATATCGGATTTGTTGTCATGATCTTAATACCACTCCTGCTCCGAAGCCCAGTGTAAGCAGTACGACCAATGCGATCGCAAATGCCTCCGGCTGGTCTATCTCCTTGGTTATGATCAGTTCATCTACCTCAAGCGCTTCCTGTCTCTGGATGTCCGCCACGATATCCTCAACGGTAAGTGTCTTTGACTGCTGATAGAAGGTTCCGCCGGTACGTTCCACTCCGGCCTTGAAATCCTTCATATCCGACGTATAATCCCGATAGTTTCCCTTGTCATAGGTCTCCTGATCCGGGAAAAGGCCGAACATTTTAATGTGATTCTTCAGGCACAGATCGATGGCCCCATCCAGCTCGATCAGGGGCTCGGAGAGCGCCATTTCCGCATTGTCCGTAGCCATGATGATGAGACGGGTCCGGTCCTCACTGGCCAGACGCGGAAAGCTGTACACACAGCTGGCCAGGCCTTCACCGATCAGCGAGCTTCCTCTGGCGTAATTGTTAACCAGTGTTCCTGCATCAAAGTATTCCAGTGTCTCCATCATTTGGGAGAAATCCTGGTCATAGCTGTACTGGGAATCCTGATAGATCTGCTGCAGCCGGAAATACTCCTTCAGCTGATCCAGCTTCTGCTGGATAAACTCATAATCATCCGTCATGGGAACATACAGGACCGAAGACGTATTGAAGATCAGGATCCCGAAACGATCCCCCTTCAGACCTGCCACCACCTTCTCCAGACTGTCCACCAGGTCATAATTCAGATAACAGATGGAATAGGACACGTCCAGACACAGGAAGATATCCCTCTTCTTCACGCCGTTGCTGGTGGTCTCCGTCCGGAAGGGCCGCGCCGCCAGGATCATGGACATGATCAGCGCTCCGATGATGCAGGCCTCCAGAACGATAGCCAGCACACGCCGAAGCTGTTTCTGGCTCTCATACTCCGAAAGCTTCCGGAAGAATCCGGTATTCGCCACCTTCCGGCCGCCCCGGTATTTCCTCTTTCTTCCGAAAATGTGCATCACAACAAGACCGGCGATAAGGACGGGAATTCCAATATATAGTATGATCGGATATTTCAGCTCCATAACTCAATAGCCTTTCTTGTACGGAAGAGAGATGCACGGATGTCTGCCATGGAACTCAGAGCAAACTCCGGTTCATAATACTCCTGCACCAGAGCCGTAAGGCCGGGGATCCCCACCCTTCGGATCTCCTGCAGGGAGAAATTCTGTACCTTGATCCCGGTGGCATCATGTACAAAGGACCGGATCAGCATGGACAACTCCTGGTATGCTCCGCGCTTGGAATATGACCCTGCAGCGATCCCCCGCTCCAGATAGCTCAGCCGCTGCAGATATTCCCATTTCAAAACCGGAAGGGGCTTCTTCTTCGGAGGCCGCACCTTCGGTTCCTTCTTCTCCCTGTGCTTCTTCAGCTGTTCGCGAAGAAAGATCCGGAAGAATATCTGAATGAAAAAAACAGCTGCCACGGCAACGATCGCCAGAATCAACCAAAACAGATAATATGACATTGGCTCCTGTAATTCTACAGAGGTAACCATATCTGATACTTCCTTTACTCTTGTTACTTTAAATCCGTCAGCTCCTGCTGCGTTCCTCCATAAGCTCGGCGATCCGGTCAATGATCTCGGATTCCCGACGGATCTCGGCAAGCCCCACATCATAGCGCTTGCACAGGGTCTCAAACAGGTTTTGTCTCACCCTGCGTTCGCTTCGTTCCAGACGGCTCAGCCGTTTGGACTGCTGCAGAAAATCAGGCTCATAGTCCCTCATTTCAACATCATATGCCACATCTCCGGTGAGATACGCATCCGAGATCGTGAGGAACAGCACGTCACTCTGAACCGTCAGCTTCTTCAGGACACGGTCATCCACATGAGAGATGCCTTCCATATCCGTGATCACGAAGATCAGCATCCTTCTCCGAAAATGCTCCGACACGTAATCCAGAAGATCTCCCAGATTCCGCTTCGGTTCCTGTCCGATGGAGGTTTCATAGCGGCGGACGATCCGTTCGAAATGCACTTCTCCGGACTTGAAGAAGCTGAAATCCATGCCGGAACCCCGGTTCATCAGCAGCGCGAAATCATCCCCATGGCGGTTTGCCAGATATCCCAGCGAACCCAGGGTCAGCACCGCCAGCTTCTCCTTCGGCTCACCCGCATCCGTGTCAGCTATCATTTTCAGGCCGGAGTCTCCCACCAGAAGAATATTGTGCTTCCGTTCCGCAATATACCGGCGAACCAGAGTCTTCCCGGTTTTCGAGGAGGATTTCCAGTCAATGTCCCGGACATTATCCCCGTAGGTATACTCGCGAAGGTCATCAAAATCAAGACTCCGCCCACGAAAGATCGAGCGGAATCCTCCATCCAGAAGGTTTGCAGTTTTCTTTTTGGAATACAGGGTGAGATTCGCCCTGATCTTGGATAAATAATCGTAGTCCATAACCGATATCCTTCTTGCGCATGCCCCTGCTCTGTCGTCCCTGATCCGATACGGAACTAAGGAGTACGAATACTGCCGAAGATCTTATCGATGATCGTTTCCACGGAAACATCATCTGCGATGGCAGCATAATTCAGCTCCACTCTGTGGCGGAGCACCTGATACCGGAGTGCCTTCACATCATCCGGCGTAACATAGGTTCTTCCATAGAGCAGTGCCACTGCCTTGGCGATCTTAAGGAATGCGATAGAAGCACGGGGACTGGCTCCCATTCTCACATATCTGGCCAGTTCCTCCGGCAGGACCGTATCGGCATGCCGTGTTGCATCTACGATATAAGAGATATATTTCTTGATGGACGGATCCACATATACCTTCTCTGTAATGGACTGCAGTCGGTCCACATCCTGAATGGAAAGAACTGCAGGCGACTTCTCCATGGCACCGCTTTCGATCCGGTTCAGGATCTCGGCCTCCTCCTCCGGAGACGGATAGGTGATCTTTTCCTTGATCAGGAAACGATCTGTCTGGGCCTCGGAAAGAAGGTAGGTTCCCTCCTGCTCGATGGGATTCTGTGTCGCAATTACAATGAACACATCCTCCGGCATCTGATAGGTCACTCCGCCGATGGTCACATGACGCTCCTGCATGGCCTCCAGCATGGCACTCTGGGTCTTTGCACTGGAACGGTTGATCTCGTCCAGCAGCACAAAATTCGCAAATACCGGACCCAGGATCGTCTCAAACCGTCCGGAGGACTGATTGTAGATCTGAGTACCGATGATATCGCTGGGCAGCAGGTCCGGTGTGCACTGGATCCGGGAAAACTTCCCGTCTACCGCATCGGAAATGGCCTTGGCAGCTGTCGTCTTCGCGAGACCCGGCACGGACTCCACCAGAATGTGTCCATCTGCCATAACAGCTGCCACCAAAGCAAATTTCATTATTTTCTGTCCCACCACTTTGGAATCATAGTAACTGGAAAGCTTCCCTATAATCTCCTGGGACTCGTCAAATTCTTCCTGTAGTATCTTATTTTCCTGTTCCACGATTTTCTCCTTACTCCTTACGCTGCCGCATTCCTGGCCTCGATAAAATTCAGGAAATCCTTCTCCTGCAACGGCTTGGAGAAGTAATAACCCTGGATATAATCTACACCCAAAGCCTCCATCGCGTCAAGTTGTTCCTTCGTTTCCACTCCTTCCGCAACGATCTTAAGACCGATCTCCTTGATCATGGCCACTGTCGCCCGCATAACCGTCTTCGCCCTGTCATTCACGAAATAATCCTGTACCATGGACCGGTCGAACTTCACGATCTGTACCGGCATATCCACGATATAATTCAGATTGCTCTCTCCGGTACCGAAGTCATCCAGTGAGAAGCTACAGCCCAGTCGTCCCAGTGCATTCATATTCTCCAGAAGGATATTCCTGTAATGCAGTGTGGAGGATTCGGTGATCTCCAGATTGATCGAAGTAGGTTCGATCTTCTCCCGTTCCATGATCCTGTTGTAGATCTCGGACAACCGCGCATTTTCACACTGAGCCACGGACAGATTCACCTCAACGTATTTGATGCCCTTTTCCCGAAGCTGCTTCTCACGGAAGGTACGGCAGGTGATTTCAAATACTCTTTCGCCGATCTGGTCGATCAGCCCGTATTCCTCTGCCACCGGTATGAAAAGCCCGGGCATGATCAGCTTCCCGTCCTTACCTACGATCCGGGCCAGCGCCTCGGCAGACACAAACTTCTGTTCTTCAAAGGAATAGATCGGCTGGAAATGTACCTGCACCCGGTCTTCGGCCAGTGCGCTCACGATCTCGCTTCTCACACGCCTCTGCTCACGGATCCGGCTTCCCGCATCCTCATCCAGCAGGCGCACCACCTCATCTCTGGTCAGCTCATCCTTGTAGATCCTGCAGATTTCCAGGTACTCGTCACAGTCTGTAGCGATCCGGGGATTCGGAATATACAGGAACTTCGCATCCACATTCATGTTTCCGTCGAAGGGTTCACGGAAACGTTCCTTGATCATATCCAGATGGATCGCGCTTTCCACCAGCTCTTTCTCATTTTCCTTCTCGTCATAGATCAGAATAAAATCATTTCCGGAGCACCGAAACAGCTTGGAGCCGGTGAAGGAATGAAGGTACTCGCTGATCTCCACAAGGATCCTGGTTTCCTGCTCGGAATCCATCTTCCAGTTATCATCCGTACAAACCATAATACCGGCAAACTTTCTGTCTTCCGCAAACAGCTGCTTCATATACAGCACCAGCGTCTCGTAGGAGAAGATCCCCGTCACACGGTCCAGGTAAACCTCGGGACTTTCCAGCTCACAGTAGAGAATGAAGAGTCCCACAGCGGAACCGAAGCCCACCAGCAGGAACTGCGGGAATACAAACTGCAGACCTGCTGCCAGGATCTCCAGAGTCATCCACGCCCGGATCGCATTTCTGCGTCCGGCGTTCATCTGCTTTCCATGTGAAAATGTCAGGACCAATGCTCCCAGGATAAAGAGCAGCGCGAAAACATAAGTTGCTATGGTGGAAAATCCATGGCTGTAGATCACATCTCCGCTGTGATAAAACTCAATGGGAAGCGCCAGCACAAAGAAGCATGCAACTCCGAGAATGATCTTCAGAATACGATTAAAGGTCTCATCCTCTCTGAAATGCTGTATGTCATTGCTGGTATAGAGAAATCCGAGAAATGCCGCTCCCAGAAGAGATACCAGATACAGTTTGCAGATCACAGTCACCACAATGGTCGGAATCGTGCCAAGACACACGATTGCTATGATGGATGTGATATCAAGAATGATACATACGGTGTTAACCACAAGAGAAATCCGGAAGATCCGTTCACTGAAGAGACCAACGGTTTCATGTCGGAGGAAAAAATAGATCAGTAAAATATCAAGCACAAGACCACATGTTTGAATCTCAATATTCATATCTGCTTCCTCCTTTCCCTGAAATTTCCCGCTTTTTTTCGTCACAATTAACAACGGACACAGTTCCGCATATTCATTATACCACATTTTTGTACAAAAAGTTTATATTTTCTTAACTTTTTGTCCCGTGATTCCACCGAAAATGAGGGGCAGATTTCAACACTTTTAACAGTGAGAGCTGATAAAAAAACGATGATTTACTTGTATTTTTGAACTATGTTATAATGATTGCACGATTTGCATGAAAGAGAGGCGCATTATGAAGCAGATTGCCGAAATCAGAAAATTCATACAGACTCCGGAATTTCACGAAAAACTGTCTGACATATATCAGGAAGAAAGTCGGATCCCCCTGGAGGAGGAAAGATATCTGGCTGCCCTGGACGCTTTTCTCTCCCTCTTCGGCGACCGGCCGGTGGAGATCTACAGCGCTCCCGGCAGGACGGAGATCGGCGGAAATCATACGGACCATCAGCATGGGGAGGTGCTGGCCGCCTCCATCAACGACGATGCCATCGCCGTTGCAGCTCCCCGGGAGGACCGTGTGATCCGGGTTCAGTCTGCCGGTTATCCCATGATCACCATTTCACTTCCGGAGGACGGGAGCGGATTCGAACCCCTTCCCGAGGAAGCGGGAACCACCCGGGGACTGATCCGCGGCGTTGCCGCAGGTCTGCTTGCGAAAGGATACCGGACCGGAGGCTTCGATGCCTATATCACCAGTGAAGTTCTGGGGGGCTCCGGACTCTCTTCCTCGGCTGCCTTTGAAACCGTGATCGGAACCATCCTGTCCGGTCTTTATAACGATATGCAGTGTGATGCTGTGACCATTGCCAAAATCGGGCAGTATGCGGAAAATGTATATTTCGGCAAGCCCTGCGGTCTCATGGACCAGATGGCCTGTTCCGTGGGAAGTCTCTGCCATATGGATTTTCAGGATCCGGAGGATCCGAAGCTGGAGCGGATCGATTTTGATCTTACGAAAGCGGGTTATTCCCTCTGTATCACGGATACGAAGGGATCCCACGCGGATCTGACCGATGACTATGCGGCTGTCCCTGCGGAAATGAGGGCTGTAGCGGCGCATTTCGGAAAGAAGGTGCTTCGCGACGTACCGGAATCGGATATGATCGCAGCCGTCCCGGAGCTTCGGGAGAAGCTGGGAGACAGACCGGTACTCCGGGCATTGCATTTCTACAAGGAAAACCGGAGAGTTCAGGCGGAAACCACCGCATTGCAGACCGGCGATGTACGTTCCTTCCTGCGTGCCGTCCGGGCATCCGGAGATTCATCCTTTAAATTTCTGCAAAATGTCTATACCATCCATGACATACGGCACCAGAACATGTCCGTGGCGCTGGCTGTCAGCGAGTCCGTTCTGGGACTGTCCTCCGGTGATATCAGTCTGATGGAGACCGGCGTGGTGCGGGTCCATGGCGGCGGCTTCGCCGGAACGATCCAGGCCTTCGTACCCGCAGCCAAAACAGAGATCTACCGGAAGGCCATGGATTCTCTGTTCGGAGAAGGTGCCTGCATGGTGCTCCGGATCAGAAAATACGGCGGCATCCGGGTATTATGATCACTCCGCCTTCTTCCGCCCCATCCACAGGGAAATCAGCGAAAGGATCAGAGAGAAGCCCATTCCCATCAAAGAAAGATGAGATACCAGGAACGACGGAAGCCCGATGGAGCTCAGCCATTCGGACAGGAACGTTCCCGCAAGACCGAAACATCCCCCCAGGATCACAGCCGTGATCCAGAGTCCGCGATGGATCGGTCTTTTTCCATATGCCAGGACTGCGATCAGGAGAGGAAAGATCACCCCGGGGGTATAGATGGAATAGGCCCCCGTCAGGATACTGATGATATTTCCGTTTCCCAGAACCGCGATGAGAAGCGAGAGAATTCCGATCCCCACCACCGACGCACGGATCACCCCCACCCGTTTCCTTCCCAGAATATCCCGGCTGAGGATCGTTGCGGCATTTACGATACAGGTATCCGTGGAGGAAAGGATGGCCGACAGGAGCCCCAGGCTCAGCAGCAGGCTGATGCCCTTCGGAAGGATCCCCGCCACCGCCAGAAGAACCTTCTGATCCCCCAGCTGTTCCGCTGTCATATAATTCCTTGCCCAGATCCCGATGCATGTGATGACCAGTGCGAAAAAAGCCATGACCAGCCCTGCAATCCAGGCACTTCGTTTTGCTGTCTTCTCATCCTTTGACAGGAAATTCCGGGAAAGGATGTCCGGCCCCAGAAAATACACTCCCCCGATGATGAAAAATGAATTCAGAAGATCCATCCCCCCATAGGATCCGTTCAGAAGCTCCACCTGATTCACTGCGTTCTCCGCTGCTCCGTCCGTCGAAAGATACAGATATCCGCAGCAGATCAGAAGACCCGCCAGGATCACCACCAGCTGGAGTTTGTCAGTTTTCACCACAGAAAGCTGTCCTCCCAGGGCTGTATAGAGGATCACCACCAGAGAGATCAGGATCAGCAGTGTCTTGCTGTTGTTTCCGGTAGCATAGGTGATCAGACTGTGCATGGCTACCATCTGACCGGCGATAACGCCGATCCAGGAGATCACGATCAGGCCCGCCAGAAGTACGGAGGCTGCTTTGCCCACCGTGACCTCCGCCAGATGCGGCAGGGTATCCGCATGGATCCGCCGGATCCGTTCCGAAAGGAACAGCGACTGCAGCACAAGTCCAAGCGCTCCGAAGAGCAGCCACCAGATCCCGGGAAATCCTATGGAGTAGACCGTATCACAGATCCCGATGGTGGTGGAGGCTCCGAAGATCGTTGCCAGAAGCGTCATGACCACGGAAAGAGTCCCCTGTCTACGGCCTGCCACCGCATACTCCGTGTATTCTTTTGTTCTTCTGTAATCCAGAATCCCTACCACCAGCATTACAGCCAGATAAATTCCCATAAGGATGAGTAATACGAGTTTCAAAATCATATCCTCCTTCAGTGCTCACATTTTGCAGCCGGATTGAATGGTAACAAAAAGAGAAGCCTCTGTCAACCATTTCTATATTCTTGGTTGACAGAGACTCCTCCAATCCCCGGGAAGTCCTTATTCCTTTCGGTTGTATATGACATTATTCCGGTCTGATCATACCAGATAACGGATCGTAAATCTGCTTCCTTTTTCCTTCTCGGAAGAAACCATGATCTTTCCACCGCCTGCTTCCACCACGCTGTTGGCCAGGGACAGGCCGATGCCGACAGATTCCTTCGTGGCATTTTCCGCCCGGTAAAACCGCTCGAAGATATGGGGCAGGTCCTCTTCACGGATCCCTTCTCCCGTATCGCGAATGGTCACTTCCTTAAAGACGGTGGTGTCACGCATGGACAGATATACATTGGAGCCAGGACGGGAATGCTCGATACAGTTTTTCAGGATATTGCTGACAGCCTCCAGCTGCCAGGCAGCATCGCCGATCATCGGAACCGGTTCCAGCGTGGAGGGATCGATCCTTTCTCCCTTCGGCTCGGATTCCCAGACCACATCAACCTGTGCGATCTCCGCCAGGATCCCCAGCTTATGCTCCGCCTCCCGGACAACCGCCAGAAGATCCATTTCCTCTTTCTTCAGTTCCACGGTTCCCGCGTCGATCCGGGCCAGCTTCAGAAGGGTCTGAACCAGGGAGGAAATCCACTCCAGCTGCATACTGCATTCCTTCAGGAAATCATGCTGCAGCTCCGGAGGCATATCCGGGTCATCCAGCATATTATCCATATTGATCCGGATCGATGCGATGGGTGTCTTCAGCTGATGGGATATATCCGCCAGCCAGCGGGACAGGTCCTCACTCTTCTCCTTCTCCCGTTCGGCCGAGGTCCGAAGCAGCTGGGTCACCTTGAAAATGTCGCTCTGAAGCATCGACAGATCCCCTTCCACCGCCTGGGTCGGCTCCAGATCATAGCTCCCGTGATTCAGGCTGTCAAAATAGTTCTGCAGCTGTCTCACTTCCCGGTGCACCCTTCTTCGATGAAGGACATACATCAGGATACATATGATCGCGGTCGCAAAGATCACACAGGAATTGAACAGGATCAGCTGCCACATGGTCTCATTTTCCTGCTTGGAGAAAAATGCATTATCATATCCGTACTTGGAAAGCAGCTGATCTCCCTGTTCCAGTCGCGATTCCACCTTGTCCGGATCCTTCAGCAGATTCATCAGCTCGACATCCGAGAGCTCCGGAAGCTGTTCCCGAAGCAGTCCGGCCATGGCAGTGATCTGTTTTCGTTCCAGTTCCTTCTGTCTGGAGACCAGATTTATATTTCCGAACAGCAGGATCGCCGCCAGAGCCATGGCAAACAATACTGCCAGCAGGCGGTTCAGCTGTCTGTTTCTTCTGCGGCTCAGATTCATTCCAGTTTACTCCTTAAGCTCAGTCTCCCCTGATCATTTCAGATACTTCAGATCCGATTTCTCCAGAATGACCAGAAGCTCCGTCTCCTCCTCCACCGGGCGGTACGGATCTATGAAGGAGCGCATCTCGCTGTTGTCCTTCACGGCCACCACATTGATCTTATACTTCTCGCGGAGATTCAGCTCCACCAGATTCTTCCCCACCCACTCCTTCTTCGGCTTCATCTCCAGAAGGCAGAGATTCTTATCGATCTCAAAGAATTCCAGGAAGGAATCGGACAGCAGGGTCCGGGCGGTCCGAAGTCCCGTTTCCTCTTCCGGGAAAATGATCTTGTCCGCGCCGACCCGTTCCAGGATCTGTCCCATCCGGTGATCCGACGCCTTTGCCATTACATAAGGAACCCCCAGTTCCTTAGTGACCATAACCGCCATGATGCTCGAGGTCAGATCGGAGCCCATGGCCACGACAACCGCATCCATTTCCTTAATCCCCAGGCCCTTGATCGCGTCGGGATTTGTCACATCCGCTGTTACGGCATAGGTAACATTTCCGGAGACCGAAGCTACGATCTCCTCATTTCTGTCCACTGCCAGCACGTCGGCTCCCATGTCATACAGGGAGCATGCCAGTTTCTTTCCGAATCGTCCGAGTCCGATCACTGCTACTGATTTTTCCATCTTTTCAACCTCATTTTCTGAATATCGAGCTGTAACCCAGCCATAGCTATCCTATGAAGAAACGCCCCTCGGCGTAACTGATATTATTTCTGTCCTTCGTATTGTACCGGAAGAACAGCGCCATGGAAATGGGGCCGATCCTTCCCAGATACATCGCCACAATGATCACCCAGCGTCCCGCGGTACTGAGAAGCGGAGTAAGGGACCGGGACAGTCCCACGGTGGCCGTGGCGCTGAAGGTTTCGTACATTCCGTCCACCAGAGATACCTGATCCGTGATCATAAGGATCGACAGAAGCAGGATCGTCACAAAGAAGCTTACCATTACGATGGCCGAAGCCTTATGGATCATTTCCGAGGTGACACGCCGTCCGAAGACCACATTTTCCTTTCGGTTCCGGATAAAGGCCACCACATTCAGTCCCACAACAAAGGCGGTCACCGTCTTGATCCCGCCGGCCGTACCCACCGGGGATCCTCCTATGAACATAAAGAAACATCCCAGAAAGCTGGTATTGTCCAGGAGGGCATCCTGCGGAACCGATGCAAAGCCCGCCGTTCGGAAGGTGACAGACTGAAACAGACTGTTCATGGCCTTTCCGCCCAGGGACATATTCCCTATGGTATTGGGGTTTGAATACTCCAATCCGAATACCAGCAGCGTTCCCACAAGGATCAGGCTGAGAGTCAGCACCAGCACCAGCTTCGTATGTTCATTGAAATGCTTGATCACGGTGATGGGCGAATACTTTCGCCTCAGTCCGGTTCGGATATTCCGGAACACATCGATCCATACCACATATCCCAGGCCGCCCATAACGATCAGCATTATGGTATTAAACAGGATCAGAGGATCATTCTGGTAACTGATCAGACTGTCCGGCCCCAGGATGTCGATCCCGGCGTTACAGAAGGCTGAGATGGATGTAAATACCGAATACCAGACGCCCTGCAGAAACCCGAATTTCGGAATAAACCGGATCATATACACCAGGGCACCCATCAGCTCCACGATCAGGGTGCTTTTCAGCACCACCAGCAGGAACCGCATCACCCCGTTCAGGGATGTCATGTTAAAGGCATCATGCACCAGGACGGATTGTGATAATGAGAATTTCCTGTGGAGGGCCAGCATGGCCAGCGAGGATATGGTAATGATACCCAGGCCCCCCAGCTGGATCAGAACCAGGATCACGATCTTCCCGAACAGAGTCCAATATGCAAATGTATCCACCACCACAAGCCCGGTCACACAGATGGATGTGGTGGATGTAAAAAAGGCTGTTGTCAGATCCGCGCTTCCCTCCCCCGCCTTCGCTATGGGAAGCATGAGCAGCAGCGTTCCCAGCAGGATCGCTCCCAGAAAGCTGAGGGGTATCAGCTGTGCAGATTGTAGTTTCTTCTTTTTCTTCACTTTCTCTTACCGTCTTCTTTCGAATATCTCCGGGTGTGATCCCCCCGGGAGAAAACCAGCCAGGCCCGTTTATACCGACAGCACATGGCAAAAATCCTCAGCTCGGCTAGGAAATGATACACGGAAGCCCGTGTTCCTCCAGCTGGATGTCCAGCTCGATCATATCATAGATCCCATTTTCTATAAAATACGAGAATATGATATCCGTTTTATCACAGGGGGACAGTGCATAGCCCGCCCGGGCCAGAAGGTCCTTCGACTCATCCAGATTCAGCCGGGCCCCCACACAGAGGCAGAGCGCCGTCAGCTTCTGGGGATGATAATCCGCATTATTCTTGAGCTTGGAGAAGGTTTTCTTATCCACGATGGCCCGCTTGTAAACCTCCGCATTTTCCATATTTTTATCCCGGATCAGGTAAAGCAGATATTCGGAGAAGGTATCGGAAATATGCTTCATCCTCTCCTCCAGCCTGCTCTCATGCTGTGTTTCAAAATCCAGCTCCATCTCCTCGGAAATCTCAGGAGCAAATGAGGCGCAGGCCATCATATCCGCCTGTTCGGCCAAAGAATCCTTCTTTGATCTACCGAAGACCGACTCACCGAAGAGCCTTTTTTTTCGTTTCTTCGGTTCCGGCGGAGCAGGAGGCATCGGAGCAAGCATCCTCGTTTCAGTGTACTGATCGGAATACGCCTCCTGCCCCATGGCAGGTGCAGTAAATGCCTCCTGCCTCATGGCAGGTGCCGGGCGAGGAGCTCCGTCGCCGACTCTGCCGGCTCCCGGCCCGTACTCCGCCCGCCGCTTCAGCTCCACATAATTCCGGTCAATGTATTCTTCCAGATCCGGGTAGAGCCTTCCTCCCAGGGCGGTCAGCCGGTCGTCAAAGACCACCAGCCGGATATCCATATCATATTCCAGAAGAAATGCGCCGATCTCGTCTACGGCGATCCGCAGCCCCTCCTCCTTGGGATATCCGAATCCTCCTGTGGAGATCAGCGGAAATGCCACAGACCGGATCCCGTTCTCCCGGGCCAGCCGGAGACAGTTTCGGTAACAGGCTCTCAGCTTCTCTTCTTCTCCCCGATTCCCGTCCGTATAATAAGGACTCACTGCATGAATGATGTATTTTGCAGGCAAATGAAAACCCGGAGTGATAAATGCTTCTCCCTCCGGTACAACTCCGATCTTTTCTGTTCTGTATTTCAGGAGTTCATCATACCCGGCCGCCTGGTATACTGCGAAATCGCATCCGGTCCCCACGGCAGGCTGGGAATTTGCCGTATTCACCACGGCCTCCGTATCCATCCTGGTAATATCATTTCTTACGATCCTGAACGGCATATCAGTCCCTCCCATGTACGATCATAAAAAGGATACCATTCTGAACCGATGTTTTCAAGAGTGTGAATCCGGGCATCCGGAGCACTCATCGGTCAGAGGGAAAATCATACCTTTTCACTTCACAGTTTTTTATTCCGAAGGCGGAGAATTCCTCATTATCCATGTCCCGGAAATAGGATTCCACCACCCTTGCTATGCCGTTATGCGCCACCAGGATGTACTCCCGGTCTCCCCCCCGGATCTCGTCCAGCAGGTTGTAGATCCTCTGGGCCAGATGCAGCATGGATTCCCCGGTGCCGTACCTGCTGGCCATGAGCTTCTTCGCCTCCTGAAACTCTGCGCCGTTTCTGGGGGTTGATTCATATTTTCCGAAATTCTGCTCGATGAGTCTCTGCTCCACCTGTACGGGAATCCCCGTGATCTCGGAGATATGCCTTGCGGTTTCGGTGGCGCGTACCAGCGGGGACGTGAGGATCCGGTCCGCCCGGATCCCCATTTCCAGGATCTTCTTCCCGGTCTCGACGGCCTGCGCATGCCCGTATTCGGTAAGCCGGATATCCGTGGCTCCGCAGATCTTGTTCTCCACATTCCACACGGTTTGCCCATGTCTCACAAAATAAAAATGATCCATCTTCTATGCTCTCTTCTTTCGTTGCTGTATCTTTACCATCTCACGGGATTCTCCGTGCTCTCTGTATTCGTCTCTGTATTCATTCTTGTATTCATCTCGGTCCTGCCCTGTCTACGTCCCTGACATCGGTCCCCGGATCGCCGCTTTTTGCTTCTCCTTCCTCAGGATCAGGATGAAGGCAGTCACCAGGAAAATATCCGCCGCGATCCATGCCGCCGGATTACCCATGCAGGCTCCCGGAAAGCCGAATTGCTCAACCAGGACGAAGCCCACAAAAGCCCGGGCGATCATTTCCAAAACCCCTGCCACAATGGCCAGAATAGAATATCCCATGCCCTGGATCATGAAACGAACGGTATTTACAACTGCCAGCAGGAAGTAAAACGCACTGTTGATCTTCAGCATCAGATGCGCATTTTCCTCGATAAAAGGATCCGGCTCATCCATAAACAGTCTTGAAAGGACTCCTCCGAAAGCGAAAAGCACCACTGCAGCAAGGATCGAATAGATTAGTCCGTACAGCAGCATCACCCTGAGTCCCTTGCCGATCCGGTCCGGACGTCCCGCACCGATATTCTGTCCCCCGTAGGTGGCTGCGGTATTTCCCAGCGCCTCATAGGGACATCCGAAGAACATGGACAGCTTGGAGCCGGCGGACATGGCTGCCACGTAGGCCGATCCCAGGCCGTTCACCGCAGTCTGCAGTACCACACTGCCGATGGCAGTAATGGAATACTGAAGTCCCATGGGAAGCCCCTGCAGCAGAAGCCGTCCCATGTGGGAAGGGGACATCCTTCTTTCCCCCCGCTCCGGCCGGATAATGGGAAACCGTTTCCACATGTAGATCAGACACAGCACACCGGAGACCCCCTGGGAGATGACCGTAGCCCAGGCAGGCCCGGCGATCCCGAAGGGCTCCACCATGATCAGATCCAGAATGATATTCAGCAGGGAGGAAATGATCAGGAAATAAAGCGGCGTCCTGCTGTCTCCCATAGCCCGCACCACGCTGGCGCACAGATTATACATGATGGTCAGCGGGATGCCCATAAACAGAATGGACACATAGGTGTAGGCTCCGTCGTAGATATCCTCCGGCGTATCCATCGCCTGTAGAATATCATCGCAGAGCAGCAGAACGGTGGTGGTGATCACCACCGAAAGAGCTATGGCGGTCCAGACCGCGTTCACTATGTAGCGGCGCATTTCCGGATAATCCTTTGCACCGAAGCGCTGCGCCACCGGGATGCCGAAGCCCGCGCAGATCCCGAGACAGAGTCCGATGATCATAAAACAGATCGCTCCGGTAGCTCCCACGGACGCAAGTGCCGAGGTCCCCAGATTCTGACCGATGATCACTGCATCCACCATATTATAAAACTGCTGAAACAGATTCCCCAGCAGCAAAGGAACGGCAAAGCGCAGTATGTGCTTCGCCGGCGAACCTGTCGTCATATCGTTCGTCTTGGCCATAATAACACCTCGCTCAAAACGAATGCCTCCACTCCGCAGTCTCAGCCGAGGTCTCCGCAGAGTGTCCGTCACTTTTCCATACCCCGACAGTATACCATAACATTGTCCGAATTTCACTATCTCTCGTTGCTTCGTCACCGTCAGGTAAGCGTTGGCACGATTCTCATCACATAAATCGTCCTCGGCACTATGGCCTGCTTCCCCCCGCATTTTCCTCTTCACAGTACCGGAATAGATCTCTCCCGCCAAAAAAAGAAGAAAGTCATCCTGCTGAGAAATCAGAAAAGAGCGAAGGCCGCTGTATCCCATGATGCAGCGGCCTCCGGCCGTATCTTATCTTACATTTCCTGTCGTTCCGTCTCTTCTGTCCTCAGTCGATGCTTCCCTGCCGTAAACCGGTCAAAGCATGCCAGCACGCCGGGCAGCACGAAGAGGATCAGGATGATGGCGCTTAATGCACCGATGGAGATGGTCTGGATGATCTGCTCGATGGTGGGTTCTCCGAAGCACTGCCCCAGGATCGCCGTAACCGTTACGATGATCAGCCCGGAGGTCAGGATCGTGTGAATGGCTCCCGCATAGGCCTGCTTCAGTGCCTCCGCCCTGCCGCAGGTCTGTCTTGCCTCCCGATAGTAATTACTGTACAGAATACCATAATCGATCATGGATCCCATCAGGATACACTGTACGATCAGCAGCGCCAGATAGTTGATGCTGTATCCCTGGATGCCCACGGCACTTATGGTGATGAACACGCCCGTCTGAACCAGAAGCACCAGGAGCAATGGTACCGCAAGGGACCGGAAGGTGACCAGCACCACCAGGAAGATCGCACCTGCGGAAAGCAGTGTGATGAGCAGCAGTTCCTTGTCGAAGGTCTGGCTCATTTCATAGTTCATGGCGGAGGATCCTACAAGATAATAGTCTCCGGATAGATCCTTCAGACGCCCCTCCATTTTCTCATAGAAGGCATTCGTCACCGGACCCTCTTCCGGAACCGTAACCACCAGAACCAGGCGGGAGTAATTCGGTCCCTTCAGCTGGCGGATACCGTCATTCAGATCCACGGCAAACTTTTTGATGTCCGAAACCATCTGATCATCCAGGAGCGTCTTGAAGGCTTCGTCGTAGATCAGCGTATCATTCATGTAATTCATCATCTGCTGGATGGACATGGTGCGCTTCTCTTCCGCGGGCAGATTTGCATCATGGAAAATATACAGAAGCTCCATGGTCTCCGGCTTGAAATCCTCTGTCATTCCGGCGAAGAGCTGATACATTTCCTGATGTGTGAGCTCCTTCTCCGTAGTGACTGCCGTGATCAGCTGCATCAGACCGGTAAGCTGCTTCATGCTCGCTTCGGCCTTGTCGAAGGTGGCAGCAGCCCCCTGCGCCGGATGGCTGATCATGCTCTGGAGCACCTGCACAAATGACTCTGCCGAAAGCATCACCTTCGGATCAAGGCGCTTCAGCATATAGATGACCAGCATCTGGTGTGTCGTGACGGCATCGGTACCCAGCAGCTGTGAAAGAGCCGCCTCGTCCAGCTCCCCTCCGCCAAGCACCTTATCCATGACAGACTTCATCCGGGACAGCCCGTCAAGCGCCTCCTGGCCCAGCATGCCGGAAACCATCCCCCGGTGTTCGGTCAGAAAACTGACCACTCCGTAAAGGGTCGGTTTCACATCCTGCAGGGCGCTACTGACAGTCTGCAGAAGCCGCGTCGCCGCATCACCCACCATCCCCAGAGCTTCGGTCATCAGTTCTGTAGAGCACTCCTGCTGCAGGAACGCAGGATCCGTAAATTTCCGGAGCTGGTTCAGCTTCCCCAGCATTTCCTCAGAAAGATTTGCAGCATAGGCAGAATCCTTTGCCAGCTCATCCACCAGAAATGTTACATAGTCACTGACCTTTACACTTATTGTTTCAAGATTCGGAAGCTGCAGGAAATGGTAGAGATACAGCTGTTCACACTGTGCCGGGTCCAAACCGAACAGGGAAGCCATATCCTTCGGTCCGATGGGGGTTTTCAGCAGATTCACATCGGAAAGCTTCTTCATCATTTCCAGATTTTTCGATGCCCCGGAGCCTATATATTCTGCAAATGTGGGTTCCGTCATCACGTCCTCCGTCAGGAACCGCATGAATTCGGAGGCCGTCATCTTCCCCGGCTGTCCGCCGTAGTACTTATAATAGAGCATGTTAAATGTGCTCTCGGTGGGAGTGATATCGTTCTTCTTTCCATCTCCCATACTGTCGGAGAGATCCTCGATGGCGTCCACCATTTCCCCGGAGGTATACTGCTTTGCCAGGGTATTCGAATAGCTCGATGCACTCTTCACATCCGCCCAGTTCTCCATATCCTCTGCCAGTGCCGTAACCTTCTCGTCATCCTTGTTTGCATAGACCAGCACCAGCTGGTTTTCCTTCGGAAATACATCTGAAATGGCATCATATTTCAGCATGGAATAGCTGACGTCCGTCTGCTTCTGAAGGAAGTAAACTCCCGCAAAAAGCAGAAGGAAGAAGACTGCCAGGGGAACGCGCAGCCTGTTGCTGAACCGGGCCAGTCCACCCACAGGAATCTTCGGTGCCGGCTTTCTGGTCTTATCCAGCAGCTTCGAGAATATAAGCAGCAGGCCGGGAAGGATCAGGAATACACAGACAACGCTGAAGAATACGCCCTTTGCCAGGACCACGCCCAGATCCGGTCCGATCTTGAAGCTCATGAAAACCAGCGCAAGAAGTCCCACCATGGTTGTGAAGGAACTGCTGGCGATGGAAGAAAATGCCCCTGCGACAGCGGCCTTCATGGCCTCCTTCTTATCCTCATGCTTCTCCTTCTCCTGCAGATAACGGTTGGCCAGGATCACGGAATAATCCATGGAAAGCACCAGCTGCAGGATCGCGGTTACGGAAAATGTGGTCTCTGCAATGGTCCCCATAAAGATATTGGTACCCAGGTTGATCATGATGGCAACCCCGATGGTGAACAGGAACAGGAATGGCTCGATCCAGGAGTTACACATGATGATCAGGATCAGCGTAAGCAGCCCCACTGCCGTGAGGATCGCCCACAGGGGAAGCTCCGGGCTGTCACCGCTGTCGTTCATGCATACCATTTCATTTTGTGAAAAATCCGCCGCCAGCTTCTCTTCTATGGATGCTTCCTCCTCCGACTTATAATCATAGTCGGTGTGCAGCACATATTTCACATAGTCATCCTTGTTGTAGTCGGAATCTCCGGCCTTATAATCCACCTTTGTCACATACTCGATGCCGGCCAGCTTCTCCTTCATCTGAAGCTTCTCCTCATCGGTCAGTCCCTTAAACATGACACGGATGGTATACTCTTCCTCCACATCCGGGAATTCCTCCTCCATCAGGTCCATGCCCTGCTTCATGGAGGAGGCATCCGGAAGATACTTCGTCATATCGGAATTCACTTCCACCTTCGTCATCAGATAGAAACAGAGTCCTGCCAGCGCCAGTACAAGCACCAGGATCAGGATCCTCTTCTCCACGATAAAATCAGCAATCTTCTTCAAAACGGTTCACCTCGTAAATACTCCAGGTTCTCTTGACAAGTATGTTTCTGAACAATAGAATACTATCAATTCATCGTCTTAA
>CADBOW010000203.1 GCA_902796375.1 uncultured Lachnospiraceae bacterium
CAGGTGGTGACCCTCCTTCTCGGCGGGATCTCCTGCCCGGTAAAATAGGGCTTCAGCGGTGCCATACCTGCATTGATTAGCAGCAGACTGTTATCATTGTGAGGAACCAGAGAAAAGCTCTTCATCCGAAGATGCTCCTGCTTCTCAAAATAGGAAAGATACATTTCTCTCAGTTCATTAACGCCATACTTTTTCACTTCTTTTCTTCCTCCTTGGAATCCTTATGCTTTCTCAACTTGGTGCCGGCGATAAATCCGGCCACGGCAAGGATCAGAAACACAGAATACTTTATAATATAGGTGCCGAATTCGGCAAAAAGATCAGACATATAGGCCTCCATTCTATATCTTCATATGTCTACGGTGACTATTCGTTCCCTCCGCCGGCCGCAGCGCCTCCATGCTTCGCATGTAGGACGCGTCTCCGACGCTCAAAGCTGCGGCGGGGGCGGAGGCTCCTGCTTCGCAGGCCAGCCATTCAGTTCCAGCGCTTTGCATGCAAGCATGCAGCGTTGGAACTGAATGACTGGTCACGAATAGTCACCTGCGTTCTGCCAGTTCCCTAACCACCTCGGTCCAGGTGGTGTCGCGTTCTGCCATGAGTACCATCAGATGATACAGCAGATCGGAAATCTCATATTTCAGCTCTTCCTTATCCGGATTCTTGGCTGCGATCACAACCTCCGTTGCCTCCTCACCCACCTTCTTCAGGATCTTGTCGATGCCCTTTTCGAAGAGATAATTGGTATAGGAGCCTTCCTTCGGATTTGCCTTACGATCCATGATCACATCGTAGACATCCTGGAATACCGTAAGCGGATTCGTATCATTATATTCCTTCTTTACCAGCGGGGTATAGAAGCAGCTGCGGTTGCCCGTGTGGCATGCAGCTCCGATCTGGGATACCTTCGCAAGGCTGGTATCCTTGTCACAGTCGATATCCAGAGACTTGACATACTGGAAATGGCCGCTGGTCTCACCCTTCACCCAAAGGGTTTCACGACTTCTGGAATAATAGGTCATGCGGCCGGTTTCCAGGGTCTTCTCGAAGGATTCGGCATTCATATATGCCATCATAAGCACATCCTTGGTCTTGTAATCCTGTACGATGCAGGGAACCAGCCCCTTCTCATCCGTCTTGAATTCGGAGAAGGGAACCGCGCTTTCATAGAGATTCACGGGAACCCCCGCTTCCCGGCAGGCATGCTTGATCTTCATAATGTCATGCTGCTCCAGATTGTAAAGGCTTACAACCTCGGCATTGGTATCATTTAACAGCTCGGCGATATCGGAGCCGTCGGTGCTGAAGGAGGAAACGATCACCGGAAGACCCACCTCCCGCTTGATCTCCTTCACATATTCATTGTAACGGTTCAGCTTTCCGTAGTGTACCAGGAGAAGCTCTCCGGCACCGGCCTCCTTCAGGGCCTTGCCGTATGTTATCGGATCCTCACAGTCCGTAAGATCTATGGTCACTATGATCCGGTCGGAACCGAACCGGTCGGATGCTTCCTTCACGATGGAAATGTCATCCAGCGGCGCAGACTTCATGCACACCTTGGAGGCTCCTGCATAAAGCAGCTTCTTAACATCCTCCAGCCGGCGCACGCCGCCGCAGGCGATAATGGGAACGTCCACTTCTCTGGAAATCTCGCGGAGTATGGGTATATTCTTCTCCAATCCCTCACGTGATGCATTGCTGTCAAAGAATGCAATGGCATCCGCGCCCATGTCATTATAGAGTTTTGCATCAGCAACTGCATTTTCCAGAGTGACGCAGGGAATGATCTGTTTTTCGTCCATAGTATTCCTCCTGTTCTTCTGCTCCCGCGGGATATTACAGGGAACCCTTTGTAGAAAGGATCTCTCCGTTCAGCCGCTCGTCGATCCGGGTGGCCAGGTGCAGCGCATTCGCAAATGCTTTAAAGGCTGCTTCTATAATATGATGATTATTGCTTCCGGACAACTGACGCAGGTGGAGATTCATTTCTCCTGCATAGGATACGGCATAGAAGAATTCCTTCACCATTTCCGTATCCATATATCCCACCTTCGGGGTGGTCAGATTCAGGTCATAGGACAGATAGGGACGTCCGGACAGGTCAATGGCACAGAGGACCAGCGCATCATCCATGGGCATGGTGAAGGATGCGTATCTGCGAATGCCGGCCTTGTCACCCACTGCTTCCCGGATGGCCTTTCCAAGCACGATCCCCGTATCTTCAATGGTGTGATGACTGTCTACGTAGAGATCCCCCTTCGCCACAAGGCTCATATCAAAGAAGCCGTGCTTCGCGAAGCTCTTCAGCATATGATCGAAGAATCCGATCCCCGTGTCTACCGAAGCAACTCCGGTACCGTCCAGATTCAGCGCCAGAGAGATATCCGTCTCACTGGTGGTACGTGCCAATGAACTCTTTCTGTCCTCCATATCCTATCATTCCTTTCCTGTAATATGTATTTCAATCCTCAAAACGGACCTTTACGGAATTTGCATGGGCCGTCAGCCCTTCCGATTCGGCAAAGGTCATTATGTCCTTATAAACCGGTTCCAACGCCTCTCTGGAATAGGAAATGATACTGGATTTCTTAATGAAATCATCTACTCCGAGGGGTGAGAAGAACCTTGCGGTTCCATTGGTGGGAAGCACATGATTCGGACCGGCAAAATAGTCGCCCAGAGGCTCCGAGGAATACTCTCCCAGGAACATGGCACCGGCATTCTTGATCCGTGTCATGGTCTGGAAGGGATCCTTCGTCAGGATCTCCATATGCTCCGGTGCAAGAAGGTTTGCGGTCTCGATGGCATCCTCCATGCTCTCTGCCACCAGAATATATCCGAACTGATCCAGAGATTTCTGAATGATTTCCTTACGCTCCAGCTCTGCAGTAAAGCGATCCGTCCATTCGGACACCTCATTTGCCAGCTTCTCACTGGTGGTCACCAGAATTGCTGAGGCAAGCTCATCATGCTCTGCCTGAGACAGCAGGTCAGCCGCAACATATTTCGGATTCGGTGTATCATCGGCAAGCACCAGGATCTCGCTGGGACCTGCGATGGAATCTATACTGACATGTCCGAATACCACACGCTTTGCGATGGCTACGAAGATATTTCCCGGGCCTACGATCTTGTCCACCTTCGGGATGGTCTCGGTCCCATAGGCAAGTGCTGCGATGGCCTGAGCCCCGCCGCATTTGTAGATCTCCGTAACGCCGGCCTCATGTGCGGCAACCAGTGTGTTGGGATATACCGTGCCTTCGGAATTACAGGGTGTGGTCATGATAATGTTGGGAACCCCGGCAACTTTGGCAGGGATCACATTCATCAGAACCGTCGAAGGATATGCGGCCTTGCCGCCCGGCACATAAACGCCTGCATATTCCACCGGGGCGATCTTCTGCCCCAGAATGGAACCATCCGGCTTCGTTGTGATCCAGCTGTTTCTCTTCTGAAGTGTATGATACTCCTCGATATTCCGGATTGCCTTCCGGATCACGGACAGTAGCTCCGGATCTACGGCATCATATGCCGCCCGGATCTCCTCCTCCGTCACCCGCATGGTCTCCGAAGTGAGAGCGGCCTTGTCAAACCGGGCCGTATACTCCAGCAGAGCTTCATCTCCACGATTATGAACCTCTGCAACGATCTCCTTTACGGTAGCCTCATAGGGGCCGTAATCGTCCGGGCTCCGCCGGATCAGATCCGTCAGCAGATTTTTCTGAGTTTCCTTTGTCAGTTTTACGATCTTCATGCAGTCTCCTTCTGTTCACTCTTCAAAGCGTCAGCCACATCGGTCAGAAATGAGCGGATCCGCGCATGTTCCATCTTCAGGCTGACCTGATTCACCACGATCCTTGCGGAAAGGGGGCAGACCTCCTCCAGAACGGCAAGTCCGTTCTCCCGGAGTGTGGAACCGGTTTCCACGATATCTACGATCACATCTGCCAGACCGACGATGGGTGCAAGCTCCACCGAACCGTTCAGCTTAATGATCTCCACGCTCTGATTCTTCTTATTCTGAAAATAATTCTTGGCAATATTCGGATATTTGGAAGCCACTCGGATGATCTCATTTCTCTTCAGCAGGTCTCTGGCTTCCTCCGGTCCGCAGACACACATTTTGCAGGCTCCGTATCCCAGATCCAGAACCTCATACAGATTCCGGTTTTCCTCCAGCAGGGTATCCTTTCCTACCACGCCGATATCAGCCACCCCGTATTCCACATAGGTGGGAACGTCACTGGGCTTGGCCAGAAAGAACTTCAGTCCCAGCTCTTCATTTGTGAAAATGAGCTTCCGGGTATCCGGATCCTTCATCTCGGCACAGGTAATACCGATCTTCTCAAAGAGGGCCATGGATTTTTTGGCGAGTCGTCCCTTCGCCAGGGCAAATGTAAGATATCGCATTTAAAAATCCTCCTCTTTCAGTTCGCTGTAGATCAGATTCTTCTCCGTACAGGTGATCCTGTCGCTCACCAGGATCCTTTCATCCGAAAGGAAGAAATATACGGTCTTCACCCGGTTTCTGTCCGCATAGGCCAGATATTCCGTCAGGGCATGTCGTGTGGACTTGCGGATCAGCTCGGTCTTGATCCCGGCATTCCGAAGCCGCTTTCCCAGATTTACGGCAGGCTCCTGATTCTCGATGGGATAGATCACGAGTACCCGGTCGATGGGACTGTCCGGCAGGATCTGCTGTCTGCTGAGGGCGGTCATCAGCTCATCGATCACGATGGCAAACCCGATGGACGGCGCATCCTTTCCGAACTGCTGCAGCAATGTATTATACCGTCCTCCCCGGACGATGGCGTCACCGGTTCCGTAGGTATAACCACTGAATACGATCCCGGTATAATAATCATAATCATTCAGCATTCCCAGATCGATGCTGATGTATTTTTCATATCCATAATATGATACAGCATGATACACCTTCCGCAGACGCTCGATGGCATCCAGTGCCCTTCTGCTGGTGGTAAAGCTCTCTGCCAGGTCCAGAGCCTTCAGGGAACCGATCATCTGATCAAAACGATGCAGTGCTTCACGGATCCGTTCCGGAATGTCCAGATTGTCTGCATACTCACTGAGGCCGAAGAAATTCCGGATCTGTATGAAATCGCGGATCCGATCCTCCTCCTCGGCGCTGGCGCCGGCTTCCTCCATCAGTCCCTTAAAATAATCCACCTGTCCGATGACGATCTGAAATTCCGTAAGTCCGGCGGCCTTCAGGGTATCCACCACGCAGGAGATCATTTCCGCATCGGCAGCGGAGCTGTCGTCATTCACCAGCTCACAGCCGATCTGAGTTCTCTCGTTGCGCTTTCCCTGATGCTGCAGAACATTCTTGAAGGTCTTTCCTTCATAACAGAGGCGGATGGGAAGCTCTTCTTCCTTATAATACTTCGCAACACAGCGGGCTACGCTGGGTGTGAAGTCCGGCCGCATGACCAGGGTATTGTTATCCCGGTCAAAGAATTTGTACATTTCGTTGGAATGGGCAGATCCTTTCTCCATATTGAAGATATTAAAATATTCGAAACTGGGAGTTTCGATGTCATGATAGCTATACAAATGCAGCACATGATGAATATTCCGGAGCAGCTGATTTCTCTGTCTTTCTTCATCTCCGTAAATGTCACGTACACCCTCCGGGGTGTGAAGCAATGTCTCTCTCATAACGCTTTGGCATTCCTCATTTCTCATTATTTCCATCTGCCCGGAACCTGGATTCCCATAATTACACAGATAGAACTATTTTAATCCAATCCGCATTTTGTTTCAAGACATTCTTTTGAATCCGGATATATTTTTCAGCCGCCACAGGTGCGAACATTCGTTTGCATTTTCGAAAATAGTATGTTATACTGAATAAAATAATCTTGATCGTATGATAGGAGGTCTTCCATGAGTTTAACTGATAAGCCGGCACTTTCCGCCAAGCAAAAGGAGATTTTGGAGTATATCAAACAGTGTATCCTTTCAAAGGGATATCCGCCGTCGGTACGTGAGATCTGCGAAGCCGTTCATCTCAGCTCCACTTCTTCGGTTCACTCCCAGCTGAACACTCTTGAGAACAAAGGCTATATCCGTCGAGATCCTACGAAGCCCAGAACTCTGGAGATCGTGGATGATGACAATTTCAATCTTGCCCGAAGAGAGATCGTAAATGTTCCTCTTCTCGGTCAGGTCGCCGCCGGGCAGCCGCTCCTTGCGGTTGAGAATATCGAGAATTATATTCCCATCCTTCCGGAGTATCTTCCGAATGCCCCGTCCTTTATGCTTCGTGTGAAGGGCGACAGCATGATCAATGTGGGAATCTTTGACCGGGACCTTCTCATTGTAGAGCAGACTTCCACAGCCCGGAACGGGGATATCGTGGTTGCCCTGATCGATGATTCCGTCACCGTAAAGACCTTTTACAAGGAGATGAATCAGATCCGACTTCAGCCGGAGAATGATACCATGGATCCCATCATTGTTCCGGACTGTACGATCCTGGGACGTGTGGTAGGTGTATTCCGGATCCTGCGGTAATGAAATGCTCCATTGAACAGAACATAGAACGGAAGGATCCGTTTACCTGAAAGATCCATACAATTAAAAAAGCGGCGGGTTCTGCCTGGTGCATCTCAACAGAGGATGCCTGCAGAACCCGCCGCTTTTATCTTATCTTATCCTGTTGGAACATCCCGACGACCGGGACCATATTTCTGATTTGTGTTTCAGAACAGAACGCTCAAAACAAACAGTCCAACAATAACAATTACACCCAGAATACCGGAAGTAGCAACCATCCCTTGACTCCTTTCCCAAATAAACGCACAAGACAGGATCCTCATGAAAGGACCAGATCCATGTATATGCCCTTCTTTTCCTCATTACATGTGACAAAACGATAACGAACCTGTGTTCCTTCATTGTACCGAAGCGACATCAGGGAATATGGATAACGGATCACCGCCGCCAGTTCACAGAAGATGGTATCCGCCAGTTCCATGGAATACTTCTTCAGATGAACATCTACCACATATTTATTATAGTTCACATTGATGCAGTACTTCCGGATATCCTTACGGTCCGACAGAAACAGATCGATCTTCTGGGAAAACCGCTGATCGATCTCCAATGTGATCTTTGCCAGATATTCATTCATCACTCGAAACATTTTCTTCTCCTCTCGCAGATCCCATATTCTCGTCCGTCAGTAGATCTGCTTATCCGGGATCGCCTGATGGATCTCACGGAACTTATCAAAATTGGAAATGAACAGCCGGACAACGGCCGGATCGAACTGGCTGCCGCTGTTCTTTACGATCTCCTCATAGGATTCTTCTATACTCCAGCCCTTCTTGTAGGACCTGGTGGTGGTCAGTGCATCGAACACATCACATACCGTGATCAGTCTGGCAATATAGGAAATCTCCTCTCCCTTCATGCCCAGATAGCCTTTCCCGTCCCAGCGCTCATGATGTTCCTTGGCCAGAATGGCCGCCAGCTGCATGATCTCACCGGGGCAGTCCTTCAGAAGTGCCTCCCCGTACAGCACGTGATTCTTCATGATCTGATATTCATCCTCCGTCAGGCGGGAGGGTTTGTCCAGAATCTCCTCAGGGATCATAAGCTTGCCGATATCATGCATCATGGCCGCAGCAGACAGCTTCTCACAGTATTCCACATCAAAGCCCGAGGCACGTCCCAGCACCTTCATATATTCCGCAACTCTTCGGATATGCTCTCCTGTTTCCTTTGACTTGGTCTCGCTGATCTCCGAGAAAGCATAGATCAGATAATTCTCATTCTGCTGCATCGTAGCCGCCGTGTCGATGTATTTGTCGATCATGGAGGAATTCCGGTCCACGATGAAGAAGGCCACAAAGGACATAATGACCTCGATCATCAGAAGCGGAATGATGATCTCCACGAAATGCTCGTCAAATGCGGTAAAGATCGGATCCAGAACAATACCCGGAAACTGGATCTGTACCATGGCTGAGGCCAGGATCCCCGCACTCATCAGCAGCGAAGTATAAAGGACAAATGTCCGGTTATAATACAGGGAAGCGATCAGCAGCGGAAACAGAATGAAGGGATAACCGATGGAATTCAGCTGGGTGACCAGGATCGTGGATATGAGGACCGTGCACCAGACGATCACATGCCTTATATACGGACGTCCCTCCTGTTTCAGAACACTGATCAGAAATGCCGGGATCAGCGCGATGAACACACAGGCTCCGAAGCTGATGGACAGGGTCCAGATATCATATTCCTTTAATACAAGCAGGAACGCATAAAACAATGCCAGGAAATAAATGATAACACGAAGACACCGGGCCGATACCCGGTTGATGTCGGCTGTATTCCTGCTGCGCATGTATTTCTTATCCATCCCTCAACGCCCTCTCCTTCAGGTTCTATTGTAACATCTGCATTTGGGAAATGCAATTGAAGGAAAGGTCAATAAGAAGTATGGGGAACATCCCGCCAGGTATGCTCCAGATCATAGAATTCACGCATTTCACGCATAAAAATGTGGATCACCAGATCATTATAATCCAGCAGGATCCATCCCCCGTCCGAGCTTCCTTCACGGTCACGGAGACGGAAACCGGCCCGATCCATGGCTTCTTCCACTCCATCCAATATGGCATCCAGCTGAGAACGGCTGTTTCCGCTGACGATCAGAAAATCGTCGCAGACGGCAGAGACCTGTCCCACATGAAGGCTTACGATTCCTTCTCCTTTTTTATCCTGCATTGCTTCTACGGCTGTATTGATCATTGCTTTCGTTTCTTCCATAATCATCCTCAGTCTTTTCTGTAATAGTTGTAGGTTTTCTCCGTCATATCATCGATGGCCCCGCCCCGTTCCCGAAGGTACGTCAGGGTCCGTTTCAGGATATGACAGATGCATTTGTCCAGATCCGTAAAGGCTTCTCTGCGGATCTCGGGCAGCTCCGGAAGCATTTTCCGGTTCGGTTCTATATAATCCGCCACGAAAATGATCTTCTCCAGAAGCGTCATATCAGGCTTCCCGGTGGTATGGTAGGTGATGGAGGACAATATCTCCTCATCCGTCACACCATATTTTTTTCTGGCATAATATGCCCCCAGCTTACCATGGAGGAGATCCGGATTCTCCCTCTCACAGGGGCTGACGGGAATGCCATGCTTCTGGGCTTTCTTCAGCTTCTCCTCCAGGGGAATGCACTTGGCACAGTCGTGCAAAAGGCCGGCGATCCGTGCCCTCTGCACATCCTCACCATAGACAAAGGCCATACAGGAGGCCGTATATTCAACTCCGATGGAATGTACATATCGTTTCGGAGTCAGCTTCTTCTTCAATGCGATCAGCATTTCATCACGTTCCATAGATCCCTCTTCTTAATACTGTGATTGATATAAATGATTTTTATAAATATATCGTTCTACCGCTTCCGGAACCAGACCTTCCAGAGACTCTCCGGCTGCGGCACGGTGCCGGATCTCCGTAGATGAGATGTGCCTGGGGTCCATTTTCAGAAGAACCAGCTTTGACCCGGGGAAGTCCTTCTGATAGGCCCGGATCAGGACCTTCGATCTCTTCTCATCCACTTCATCCCGGACGGCAGCGGCAAATGTTGCAAGCTGAAGCAGCTCCTCCGGAGAGCGCCAGGTTCTGAGATGCTCCAGCGAATCCCCGCCAATCAGAAAGAACAGCTCCCTGTCCGGATCCTCCTTCCGTAACCGTCGAAGTGTATTCACGGTATAATTCTCTTCCGGCCGGGTTCTCAGCTCTATGTCCGAAAATGTCATATGATCATAGGGCTTCAGCGCAAGGGAAAGCATGGCAACCCTGTCGTATACCTCCGTGGCGGCCTGCCCTTTTTTATAATATCGAAGCTGTGTCGGGATAAACCATACCGAATCCACATCCAGCTGCTGATAGGCAGCCTCGGCAAGGGCCAGATGACCCAGATGGATGGGATCGAAGGTTCCCCCCAGCAATGCGATCCTATTTCTTTTTCTTTCCCGGGAATTCAATCTTGCTCTTCTCCTGATTCTGTCTGAAAAGAACGATCTTTCGACCGATCACCTGTACCACCTCGCTGTGGGTCCGTTCAGCCAATGTTGCAGCCAGTTCATTGGGATCATCCATGCAGTTCTTGAGTACATTGATCTTGATCAGCTCACGTTTTGTGATCGCCTCATTGACTGCCTCGGTGAATTCCGGTGTCAGGCTGGATTTCCCCAGAGACAGTATGGGATCCAGCTGCATGGCCAGTCCCTTGAGATAGGCTCTTTCTTTCGTATTCATAGTATCTTCCTCTCCTCTCAGGTCGCTACGCTCCCTTCGATCTCACGGTATATCTCTCAAGTCGCATACCCTACTGCTCGTGAAGGTATTCGAAGGCATGCCCGTATACGCGAACGGTATCCCCGTCCTGAATCCCCATATCCTCCAGCTGCTGAAAGATTCCATTTTCCTTCATAAAACGCTGGAAGAACAGGAAGCCCTTCTCGTCCTCCAGATTGGTATATCCCAGCATACGTTCGATCCTGGGGCCTTCCACCACATATACCCCTTCTTCCTTTACGGACTTCTCCACAGTGAAGGGCAGCTGCTCTGTCACACGGAAGGATGCGGGATCCAGTTCCTGTTCAAATACGATCTTCTCCTTGGGAAGATCCTTCAGAAGATCACTGACCGCATACAGGAGCTCGCGGACGCCTTCCTTCGTCGCCGCGGAGATGGGAAGGATCTTCACCATCCGGTCGGCATATGCCTCTGTCAGGAACTGCATGGTAATCTCCCGTTCCTCCGGATCCAGAAGGTCCATCTTGTTGCAGGCCAGGATCATGGGACGGGATGCAAGCTCGGCGTTGTCTTTCTGAAGCTCCTCATTGATCTGTCTTACGTCTTCCACCGGATCACGGCCCTCCGTCCCCGCAGCATCCACCACATGAACCAGCACACGGGTTCTTTCGATATGCCGCAGGAAATCAAAGCCCAGGCCCACCCCTTCGGACGCGCCCTCAATGATCCCCGGAATATCCGCCATGACGAAACCGGGAGCATCCGGAAGATCCACCACCCCGAGATTCGGCACCAGGGTTGTGAAATGATACTCTGCGATCTTCGGTTTCGCATTTGTGGTAACGGAAAGCAGGGTGGATTTCCCGGCACTTGGAAAGCCTACCAGCCCCACATCCGCGATCATTTTCAGCTCCAGCGACAGATATTTCTCTATGGCGGGCTGACCCGGCTGGGCATATTTCGGCGCCTGCATCACGCTGGTCACGTAATGCTGGTTTCCCTTTCCTCCGCGTCCTCCCTGAAAGAGGACCACGGGTTCGGTACGATCCGCCATGTCCAATATGACCTTCCCGGTCTCGAAATCGCGGATCACGGTTCCGGGAGGAACCTTCAGGACCACATCCTTCCCGTTCGCTCCGTGGCAGTTTCTCTTCCGGCCGTCTTCACCGTCTTCTGCTTTATATTTCCGAATATTTCGGAAATCCGTCAGGGTATTCAGTCCCTGGTCGACTACGAAGACCACATTTCCGCCGTCTCCGCCGTCTCCGCCATCCGGACCGCCGTTGGGAACATAGAGCTCCCGCCGGAAGGACACATGGCCGTCTCCTCCCTTACCGGACTTTACAAAGATTTTCGCTCTGTCTGCAAACATATCCACTCCTGATATTATAAAATAGCTTTCTGTCTTCGAAAGTATCACGAAAAAAGAGAGCTCTGTGTTTACACAAAGCTCCCTCTCAACTCGTCTTAAGCAACCGGGTGTACAGATACCTGCTTCTTGTCTCTTCCCAGTCTCTCAAACCGAACAACTCCATCTGTCAATGCGAAAAGTGTGTCGTCTCCGCC
>CADBOW010000204.1 GCA_902796375.1 uncultured Lachnospiraceae bacterium
CCGATTCATGATGTGGGGAACAAGGGGGATAAAGAAAAGCAGCATGAGTACGAAACAAAGAATACAATTGGCTGTTTTTATAGCTATATGCATTCTTCTCAACCATTTCGGGAAGGTTTTTGCTGTGAGCTGTCAGCTTCCTGTATGGCTGGATTCCTTCGGTACCGCAGTGACTGCATACGGGCTCGGGCCTGTGTGCGGTGCGATCGTCGGATTCACCGGAAATATAGTCTATGGTATCACCTACGATACCTCTTATATCTATTCGATCACAAGCGTAGCCATCGGTGTCATCATCGGTGTTGCGGCAAAGAAGCAGAAGCTGAATACCGTATTCGGCACCATGACGGTCAGCGTCCTGGTTACGCTTGCGGCGATCATTGTATCCGTTCCGCTGAATTTCATTTTCTATGACGGCATGACAAGTAATATCTGGGGCGATGGCGTGATCAATTTCCTGAAGGAACAGGACATGCCCTTCGTAGTGTGCGGGTTCCTCGGGCAGTTCTATGTGGACTTCCTGGACAAGGTGATCACCCTCATGCTTCTTTTCGCAGTGATCCGGTTGCGGGCTCATTTCAAAAACAAAAAAAATCAGGGACATGATGTTTCGGAAAAGGTGCTTCCGCTGATCCTGGTTGCTTCACTGCTGGCATCCATGGTCAGCTTCGGACAGGTTTCCGCAGAGGAAAATGATGATCTCACCGGATATGTACGTACGGTCTACAGCAGCGACAACGGCCTTCCCTGCGGTGAGGCAAATGACATCGTGCAGACCAACGACGGTATCCTCTGGATCGCCACCTATGCGGGTCTGTACCGGTATAACGGCAGTGAATTCCGCTGGATGAATGAATATGATTCCGTCCGGAATGCCAACTGTCTGTATGTGGACGAGGAGGGCCGGCTTTGGATCGGAACCAATGACAACGGCGTATCCATCTGCATTAACGACAGCATTTACAGTACCATCGACAAGAACAGCGGACTGCCCTCCGACTCCGTGCGATGCATCACAAAGAGCTCGGACGGGAAATATTATATCGGGACCACCGACAGTATGGCGGTGATCTCACTCAGTGAAGGGATCAAGATCCTGAATGTGATCCCGCAGGTTCATTTTGCGGAAACGGTCACCGCGGATCAGGACGGACATGCGGTGGCAGTCAATTCCGAGGGGAAGCTGTTTCTGCTGGGAAATGGGGAGATCATGAGTGTTGAGGAGGATACCTTCGACGGTGAGATCTTCACCTGCGCCACCTTCGGCGAGGATGGAAGGATCTATGCAGGAACCTCCGGAAGCGGCATCTATGTCTACGAGCTGTCCAAAGACAAAATGACGAAGGTTGAGAAGATCAGCTGCGGAAAGCTGAGAAATCTGAAGTCCATCACCTTTGAAAATGAGAGCAGGGCATTTGTCTGCGCGGATAACGGGATCGGATATTTCAATGATCGCGGGAAATATACGGATATCAACAGCGATGAGTTTGATAATTCCATCGACAATATGTGCGTAGATTATCAGGGGAATCTCTGGTTCACCTCTTCCAGGCTTGGATTGCTGCGGCTTTCGAAGTCGGTCTTCACCGATGTATATCGCACCTTCGGTCTGCCGGGAAAGGTGGTCAATTCCGTGGAGGAATGGAATGGCTGCCTCTATTTCGGTACTGACGAAGGCCTGGATATCGGCGGAATGCAGACCTGGACACAGGTGAAAAATGAACTGACCGAGCTGCTGGAAGGAGTCCGGATCCGTTGCGTAAGGAAGGATTCCAAAAACAATCTCTGGATCTGCACCTATGGAAAGGGGCTCATCAAGGTGAAACCGGACGGAAGCCGGGTGACCTTCGACAGCTCCAACGGTTCCTTCGGAGATCGATGCAGAACGGTTCTTGAGCTGTCGGATGGAACGATCGTTGCCGCAGGAGGTACCGGCATGTCCTTTATCGACGATGGGGTGATCACCCAGACCATCACCTACGGTGAAGGCTTCTCCAATGCCGCAATCCTCAGTCTGCTGGAAACCGACGACGGAGCGGTTCTGGCAGGAACGGACGGTGACGGGATCGCTGTGATCCGAAACGGAAATCCGGTCCGTACCCTGACACGTTACGACGGACTCTCCTCCGGAGTTATCCTGCGCATGGCAAAATGCTCCGACGGAGATCATACCTTTATCGTTACCAGCAACGGAATCTGCATCATGGATCAGAGCTATAATATCCATGCCCTGGAGAACTTCCCCTATTTCAACAACTATGATATCTGGACCGGTCAGAACGGCAAGCTGTTTGTTCTCAGCAGCGCCGGGATCTATGTGATGAGCGAGAAGGAGGTCATCGCGGATTCGGCGGACATGAGCTATGAGCTGCTGGATGCGAAAAGCGGGATGAATGCTTCCCTTACGGCCAACTCCTGGAACTACTGCGATGATCAGGGTCGGCTCTATGCTGCCTCCGATACCGGAGTTTATATGATCGACACCTCCGCATATACATCCCAGCGTCGTTCCTACCGTATGCTGGTATCCTCCGTAAAGATCGACGGAGAGATCTATCCGGTGGTGCGGGGGGAAGCCTTCCATATCGACCGTGGCATCAGCAGGATCGAGATCTTCCCGGAGGTGATCAACTATACCATCGATGATCCGTATGTCAGCTACTATCTGGAGGGATTTGACACAACCCCCACGACCATTTATCAGAGCGAGCTTACCTCCGTAACCTATACGAATCTTTCCACCGGAGATTATTACTTCCATCTCTGCGTGCTTGACAGTGACAAGGCTACGGTTCTGGAGGAAAGCACATATAAATTCACCATTGATAAGGCGATCTACGACAATCACTGGTTCATCGTATACATGGTACTGGTTGCCATGATCGCCGTGGCGTGGTTCACCTGGTTCATTGCCAAGACCCAGATCCAGCGGACTCTGGTTCTGCAGCAGAAGCAGTTGGAGCTTGTAAGACAGCAGGTTCAGATGGGAAATCAGACCATTCTGGCCATTGCGAAGACCGTGGATGCGAAGGACGAAAATACCAGTCAGCATTCCCAGCGGGTATCGGATTATGCCGTGATGATCGCAGAGGAGCTGGGATTTGATAAGGAGGCCTGCGAGAAGCTTCGAAAGACCGCGCTGCTGCATGATATCGGTAAGATCGGTATTCCGGACCGGATCCTGAACAAACCGGCCCGTCTGACGGATGACGAGTATGCCATCATGAAGAGCCATGTGACCAGAGGTGCTGCGATCCTGAAGGATTTCACACTTGTGGAAAATGTTACAGACGGCGTTCTGTATCATCATGAACGCTATGACGGCAAGGGCTATCCCACCGGACTGGCAGGAGAGGACATTCCCATCTTCGGCAGGATCATCGGCGTTGCCGATGCATTTGATGCCATGACAGCCAATCGTGTTTATCGGCAGAAGCTGGACTTCGACTTCGTGATCAACGAGCTGGAACGCTGCAAGGGCTCACAGTTCGATCCTGAGATCGCGGATATTATGCTGAAGCTGATCCGTGACGGAAAGATCGACATCGAAAGCATTTACGGCAAGAAGCCGG
>CADBOW010000205.1 GCA_902796375.1 uncultured Lachnospiraceae bacterium
GCCTCGCTCCTGGGCTTGTCATACTGCATGGAGAACACATTGAACACCACCACCTTCGGGGTCTCATATCGAAGGGTATCCTTCAGCATGTAGTAGGAATTCCAGATCTCCTGCTGGGGTGTTCCCCGGATCACACTGGTGATCCCGTAATCCTCCCATAACCGGATGGGAGAGAAATTGCTGTATACCTCACAGTCTCCGATGAAGAGTACATCATTGTCTCCCGCATTATCATAATACTCACCGGAGAGCAGGCCCTCCTCATTTTCCTCCACATACTTCGGAACCAGAAGTCTCTGGAGGAACCACAGGGCACCCACCAGCACCAGTACAAAGGAAACGACCCAGATCAGCTTCTTTATTCTGTTTATTTTCTTTTCCGACTGCGTCATTACCGTCTCCCAGAACCGATTTAGAACTGATTATAAATGAACTGCGTTGCGTCATAGCCGATGCCATATGCACCAAAGACTACCACTGCAAGGATCAGAACCAAAAGCAATACAAAATGAAGTGCCATGGGCTTTCCTGTCATTCTGCCCTCGATACTCTTCTTCTCTGCCAGCAGACTGACAATGAACATGATCAGAACACCGACTCCCACCACGATGAAATCCAGTCCTGCCGCTCCCAGCTTCAGGAAGCTTCCGTCAGAAAGAGCATCCCAGTTGCCGGTGGTGAACATGGAGCCCACCATACGGAAGGTAAGCGGTACATCCCGATACACATCCAGGATCCGGATCAGTCCCATCAGCCAGAAGGTCCGGAAGATCTGAACGCAGTCCCAGACCACCGTGTTGGAGAATCCGCACCGGTCGTGGAATTTACGATACAGCGGTGTCAGCTCCTGGGAAACCAGAAGCACCAGGCAGTTAAGCATTCCCCAGACGATGAAGTTCCAGGCAGCCCCATGCCAGATACCGGTTGCGAACCAGACAACTATGGTGGAGATATAAACGGGAATCCGCTTCCCCAGCGCTGCTCCCAGCTTATTTCTGGACCACTTGGACACCTTCAGCATCCATCCGCTGACGGACAGCGGATAGAAAATGTAATCCTTAAACCAGGTTCCCATGGTGATATGCCAGCGTCTCCAGTATTCTGCGATATTTTTGGAGAAGAACGGCCGCTGAAAGTTCTCCGTCACCCGGATTCCCAGCATTCTGGCCACACCGATGGTGATATCGATGCCTCCCGTAAAATCCGCATACAGCTGGATGGCATAGAACAGGATATTGGCCAGCACAAATACACCGGGATACTTGTCCGTATCTGCCGTAAGCGTCAGGATCACCGGTGCCAGACGGTCGGCGATCACCAGCTTCTTGAAGAATCCCCAGGCTGCCCTGAGAAATCCGTAATAAAAGTCATGGGAATTAAATCTATGCTCTGCAAACAGTGTGACCGAAAGCTCATCAAACCGGCTGATGGGGCCCTGGATCACCTGCGGGAAGAAGGACGTGAACAATGCCATTTTCGCGATATTCTTCTCGGCAGGATATTTTCTGCGATATACATCGATCACATACCCCAGGCTCTGGAACATATAAAAGGAAATCCCCAGCGGCAGCAGAAAATGATGCAGCTCGAAATCCGTTCCGAAGATTCCGTTCAGATTCTCCAGCAGGAAATCCGTATACTTGATCACCGCCAGGATCCCAAGATTTGCCAGAAGACAAAGCACCAGGATCAGCTTGGCTCGTCGCGTCATGGAGGCCTTATATGCTTTCTTCTCCTCCCGGCTGATCCCCTTATTCTCTTTGACCCACACATCCTGCTTCGCCCATACCCGTTCGATCAGGACGGCGGCCCCGTAGGTCGTCAGGATCGTAACGGCCATATAGATCAGATATTTCGGTCCCGAAAAGGCATAGAAAACCATGCTCCCGAGGAGCAGGATCATCCACTGGATCCGCTTGGGAAGCAGATAATATAACAGCAGAAGCACTGCCAGGAACGCAAAGAATTTATAGGATACAAATGACATGGTCTTATTCGTCCATCAGCTTCTGGATCAATTCCCAGATGGAATCGATCGAATTGAAATTCTCCGGAATGATCTCGGATGCCGGAACCTTCACATCAAAGGTATCGCTGATCTCCGTGATCAGAGATACGATATCAAAGGAATCCAGGATCTTATCATCCACCAGGGTTTTGCAGGTTTCAAAATCCACCTCAGGGTGCAGTTCCTTTAAGATCTCCAACAAATCGTCCATAATCAACCTCCGTACTATCGTGATTACTTTCCATCTTCTATATATCGCTTCTTCAGCAGACTCCGGTCCACCTTGCCGTTGGGAGTGTAGGGCATCTCCGAAAGCCGGATCACCGCATGGGGAAGCATATACCGTGGCAGCTTCTTCTTCAGCTCGGCCTTCAGGGCAAGCTCCTCCGGGTCTCCTACATAGTATAGACCGATCTTATTCTTATTCGGATTGAATACACAGCATACGCTCCGGATGCCGTCGATCAGAGCCGTGACCGCCTCGATCTCTCCCAGCTCGATCCGGTGTCCCATATGCTTGATCTGATCATCCTTCCGGGAAAGAAAGATCAGCTCTCCCTGTTCATTTCTCTTTGCCAGGTCTCCGGTACGATAAATGATCTCCGGATAGTTTTTATTCAGAGGGTTCTGTACGAAGCTCTCCTTCGTCTTCTCCGGATTATTGAAATAACCCAAAGTTACCGAGGTGCCGCGAACACAAATCTCTCCGGTCTCTCCCGGCTCCGCCAGGGTGTCATCCTCCTTCAGAAGAAGGATCTGGGTATTCCGGAATGGGCCGCCGATGGGGATCACCTCTCCCGGCTCAAAGTTCCGCTCCACCTTATAATAGCAGCACATGCCGGTAGCCTCGGTGGGTCCGTAGAGGTTTGTAAAACGTGCCTGGGGAAGAGTCTCTCTCCAGATCTTCAGCTGCTTCACCGGAAATACCTCGCTGCCGAAGGCTATGTTGGTGAGATATTTCGGTTTGACGGTATCAAATGTACCGAAGGACGACACAATGGTAAGTGCCGAAACCACCCAGCATATGGTATTGATCCTGTATTCATTCAGATATTCCACCAGCTTCACCGGGAACATAAACAGATTCTTCGGTATGAAATACGTGGTAGCTCCGAACTTTAAGGTGGGATAGATTTCCTTCAGGCATGCATCAAAATAGAGAGGTGTCTGATTTCCGAAGATCGTATCCGAATGAAATTCCAACACCTCTGAAAGTGTTTCTATATAATCGATCACTGACCGGTGACACGCGGCAACCCCTTTGGGAATACCGGTGGAACCGGAGGTAAACACGATATAGATCGGATCCACATCCAGGCTCTGTCTCCGTATCTCCCGGAGAACCTCTTCACGGACCGGATGTCCGATCAGCTCCTGAAACATAAGGATCCTGTCTCCGCAGCCCATTTCCTCCGCATGAGCCCTGGTGCTCTCATCGCAGATCACGGCTCTCGGATGAACGGTATCAAAGATCAGCTGAATCCGGTGAACCGGCATTTCCTCATCAATGGGTACATAGAAGCAGCCACTGTATAACACGCCGAAGAAGGCATTTACCATATTGGGATGCTTCTGCATATATACCACAACCGGTTCCCGGGACAGTCCCCTCTCCGAAAGAGCGGTTCCGATGGCACGGGATCTATCATAAAGCTCCTGGAAGGTGATCCCTTCCTCTCCGTTGGAAAATGCCGTCTTCGTCGGAACACGGGGTACCGTATTTTCCATATATTCCAATACATTTGTCATTGTGTCAAACTCCGTCCCTGATCAAATCATCGTCCCGGATGTGACGCATCCGCCGGATGTGCCGCATCTGGTGGATTATCCGTAACCGGAGGTCCGAATATCTCCTGATCCACCTCCACGCCGTCTACGGTAAGATAATAATCCTTATCCTTAAACACCGCACTTGCAGGGCTTACCGTTGCAGATACGGGATGATCCTCCTGAATATAGTCATACAGATGCGGGCGGTAACGCTTCGCATAATTCATCAGATCTTCTGTGGTGCTCAGGAATGCACAATACTGCTTGATATAGATCGGAGACGGATCCATGTGGTACCAGTTCCCGTCGATATTGATCATAACCCAGTAATGCGTACCGGTTTCATTCTTCTTCTCGATCATATCTATGACAAAACCGGCCCGTTCCAGCAGTTCCTTGCATACCACCGCATGGGTGAAGCAGTCTCCGCTGTTTCCCTCCAGACCGGAGATGGCCTGATTCACTTCACTGTCATGGGATCCGGTCCGAACCCATGGAACAGCCATACGTACCCAGCGAAAGATGGCTAAGGCTTTTTCAATCTCCGTCATTTCCGGGGTCAGGATCAGTGAAAGTGTATCATCTGCCATTTCATGCAGCATTTCAAGATTTTCAAAATCCTCAGGCTTCTCCTCGACGCGCACCTTCACGGTAACACTGCTGGACCTGCCCAGGGAATCCGTAGCCGTATAGATCACATCATACAGTCCCGGAACATCCAGATTCACAGCACTGCTGTCGATCTCCAGCTTCGGATTATCATCCAGATCGGCTTCCACGGAAATGCCTTCCCGATAAGCGATGGTCTCTCCTACATAAACATTCAGATTTGCCGTACCCTTGATCTCGGGTTTTTTGTTCTCGTCATAAAGCGTCAGCACGGAACGAAGAAGTGTTTTATTTCCGTTTGCATCCTCCAGCACAATGCTGACAGGCTGCTCACCGTAAATGGTGAAGTCCGGATCATAGGAATACCGGATGCTCACATCGGAAAGATCCGTCACGGAGCCTACAAAATCCTCAGCTTTCGGTTCGGAACCCACAGGAAGTGTCAAAGCCTTCACCTCGCCCAGGGGGGCAGTGGTATCGATCAGGACCAGTGTGGAGGAGCTGTGAAAGAATAACCAGGAAAACTCGATCTCCGTCTCTCCCGGCTTCGTCATATCCAGCTGCCCGAGATCAGTGGAGACGGATCCTACAACGCCGGACTCATAATAAAACCTGTCCTCCGCAGGAGGTTCGCTTCCCGTTTCCATGGTAAGCTTCGGACGGATATTACTGTAGAACCGATAGACCATATAACCGCCCAGGCCTCCGATCAGCACAACGGCAAATACCGCCAGGAGCAGTATGATCCTTCTCTTCTTCTTTTTGGATGCCTGCCGGATCTTCAGGAGAACATCATCCTTCGATTTTAATTCAAACGCATCCCGGACCGGTTCCTGTCCGTCCTCTTCCTTCTGATTCAATTCAATATCTGCTGTTTCTATCATTTCCACAGGATCAAATGCTCCTATTCTAAAACCCACTTAGTTATCTTCTGTCAGTCATTGGTCCTGGGGCCGTCATACTCGGTATACGGCACATCCGGTTCAAAGACAAAATCATGCCATGCTCCCCGCTCTTCCACCGGCGGGAATTCCATATAATCATCGCCATAGCTCTGGCGAAGGAATCTGTCATAACCGATGGGGGCAGGCATCTTCATAAACTCATAATCCAGCCATACCGTTTCACGGAAGTCGGATTTGTTGTAAATGTATTCCATTCCGTACTTAAAGGGGAAGCAGATCAGTCCCACCTCGTCATGATCCTTCCATTTCCTCTTTGCAGCCGTACCGTTGACCTTCTTGTAGGTTTTGATGGGATCAAAGGGAACAAAGGGAAGGTGAAGGATCTTATTTGCAGTACGCGTCAGCTTGCTGGGATTCACATTGAATACATACGCATGCGCCAGCACGTTCCGTGTCTGATTCAGGAACAGGGTCATTTTCCGCTCCAGGCCCTTCTTCGGTGCACCGTCCAACGGATAGATATCGATGTAGATCCCGTTGTTGCAGGTATTGTTCGGAGAGACCAGGATTCCGGTGGTGTTGCTGTTTCTGAGCCGGGCAAAGGAACTGTAGTAATCATTATCATTCTGTGTCGTCTGAAGGAAATACGGATGTTCAAATTCCGACTGAAGACGGATCAGCTTCTGATAATCCGCCCGGGGCATCATGATATCAAAATCATCATCCCAGGGAATATAGCCCTTGTGACGGACTGCACCCAGCAGTGTACCGTAGGTGATCCAGTAACGCAGATGATGCTTCTCACACACTTCACTGATCGCGCGGAACAGGTCCATCTCGATCGCCCATACCTTCTTCATGGATGTGGGAATCTCAAAGTCGCAGCGAACCTCCGGCTCCAGGAAATCCTTGGGAAGAAATCCATTTTCCAATAAACGTTCACACTCAGTCATGTTCTTTTAATCCTCCATATATATATCATACTTTTCCGCCCCTCTGATCCGGGAGCTCATTCGAATGATCTTTTTAAATATACTCTCCTGCCGTGATCCGGAAGGTGGAGCCGGTCATCATGGAACTGGCATCACTGAAAAGATATATCAGGGCTTCCACATAATCACTCCGTTCGCACATCCGTCCCATGGGAAGGATCTCCGCTGCTCTCTGACGAAGCTCCGCTTCGCTTTCTCCCAGAGAATTCCGGAGAGAAACCTCACCCTCTGTGGGTGTCCAGCCAAGGGTCAGATAATTACAGCGGATCAGCTCCGAAGAATACTGGTGCGCTATATGCTCCATCAGCGTCCTCAGGACTCCCTTGCTGCAGGCGTAGGCAGCTCTGTCCTTCTGACCGCCCCAGGCATGTGCGGAGCCGGTAAGAACGATACTTCCTCCTCCGTTCATCCGCATATATTTCACTGCCTGCTGACAGCAGAAAAATGCCGCTTTGAAATTCACATCCATAACCCAGTCAAAGGTTTCCTCGTCACAGCTGTCCAACGGAGAAACCGGAGTGACTCCGGCATAATTAAAAAACCCGTCCACCTTACCATAGGTCGCATATGCCTCATCAAACAGTCTCCTGCAATCCTCCACCTTAAGAAGATCCGTATGTACGAAAAGGGCATCCGACCCGAAGGTCCGTATGGTCTTTACGATCTTTTTCCCGGCCTTCTCGTCACGTCCGCCGACGACGACTCTTGCGCCCTCCTGGCCGCAGACCTCCGCCACGGCACGACCGACGCCCTTGGTTCCGCCGGAGATCACGATCACTTTATCCTTTAATCTTTTCTCTGACATATTCTATCCTCGTATCCGGAGATTCCCCGATTCATCCGGAGATTCTGTCACTTCAGCCCAAGCGCCTTGTCTACATCAAAGCCCTTCAGGCAAAGATCTTCACCTTCTTCATTATATACATGTACCGTTGCCATGTAATGCTTCAGCCTTTCTGCCAGCTGCTCTTTCGAATCGCAAACCAGATAGAGTCTGGTAAGAACCTGCTTCTCATTTCCGATCCACTCGGGCAGAACGTCATCTCCTTCATGGAGACGCTGGATATTCTCGATGGCACAGGGATCATCCTTCCAAGCATCCAGCCCTTCGATCTTCGCGATCTTCCCCTGCTTCAGAAGGAACCAGAGGGTTGCCGCATGCTTTCCTCTCAGATAGGTATCATCATCCTTAGCCAGATCCAGATCTCCCTCCGACCCGGTCAGCGCAAAGCGGATCAGCATTTCTCTCTGATCAAAGCCGTGGATCGCCTTCATCAGCAGATGCGGTGCCTCACCCTGCAGGCGGAATCCGGTATCATATACATAGAATTCACCGTTCTCAAAGAAACCGGACAGCATCAGGATACCGTTCTTGATCCCGATCTCCTTAAACATCCGCACTGCATTTTCATGCATACGGGAGAAATATTCATCCAGATGCTTGGAGGGATAGGTACCTCCCAGGCAGACACGGGACAGACCCGGCTGCTCGTCCGTAGTATATCTGTCGTAAATGCAGGACGCGGAGCATACACCATCCTTGAAGGTATAATACATGCCCATATCTTCACACTGCATATACTTCTCTACGATAAAGCGTTTTTTATAGGAAGCATCCAGAGCCACCTCAACGCCCTTTCGAAGCTCTTCCTCATTGTATGCAACGGTCATTCCCACACCGCCGCCGTTATCCACCGGCTTCACCATGACCGGATATACGATCTTGTCCAGATCCTCTCGCTTCATATCCGCATCCAGATAGAATTCCGGAATTCCGTGTACACCATACCGTTCGCAGGTTGCCTTGAATACATCCTTGAATGCGAATACATCCACGATCTGCTGTGTAGCATAGCAGGGAAGATTCAGGGCTTCGCAGACCTTACAGTAGGAAGGAACCAGAATATCGGCCACGCCCACCAGCACGCCGTCTACCTGCTCCTCATTTGCCAGAGCCACAAGTCCGGGGACATCCATCCCATCCACATCATATGCCTTCCATGCCGCCTTCTTGGCCGGATCCGTATGCCGTCCGGAGCTGACGATGGTCTTGATCCCCATGCTGTTTGCGATCTCCACCAGCGGGGTGGTCTCCGGGTTCCCGCCCAGGATCAGAAGCTTCTTTCCTTCAAATTCACGTTCCATATTCTATCCTCTTTTCTATAATTCAATCCCCTCGCCCTGACGCATCAGAGTACAGGGAAGTTTCTTCTCTCTCATGATCTCATAGAAACGCCCCACATCTCCGTGATGTAATGCTGTAAGACCATAATGACAGGGGATCGTAGTCTTGGGTTTCAGAAGCTCTGCCATCTGAGGCAGATCCTCTTCGCTCATATTTCCATAGGCACCGTTGATGGGGCCGATCAGAACATCCAGGTCTCTCGGAAGGGAAATCACCCGGTCCAGACGAAGGCAGGTATCTCCGGTTTCATAAACCTTCTTTCCGTCCACCGTCACAATAACGCCCACCGCATCGGGCGCTCCTTCACCGTGATCGCAGTCTACAAAATCGATCCGGAAGCTTCCGATCTCCTCACTGTCACCGGCCTTTATATATCTGATCCGGGAGTTGTAATACTCCATCTCTGTCTGCCGGATCAGCTTCTCACAGTCTGTGGAGCAGAGAAGTCTGGTGGATCCGTTTCCCATCATCTGCGGAACTGCATCTATATCAAAATGATCCAGATGCGGATGGGTACAGATCACGGCATCAAAGATCAGCTCCTCCGGAAGCAGTATCTTCGGCAGAAGTCTCCGAAAACCCGGATCCTTCTCGATCCGTTCCACGCAATCGGAAAGATACAGATCGATGGCGAGCAGCTCGCCCTTCGCACTCTTCAGTATGAACCCGGCCTGTCCCACCGCGAAAAGAAATGTTTTCCCAAGCGGTGCCGCCTGTATTTTCTCTGCCAATCGTAACATAAATCTACCTCCTTATGTCAAGCCCTTCACGCCTTCCGACTGTAACCCCTGTTCTCCCCGTACCTGGATGGGAACGAACTGTTATGCATGCGAGTTCCCCCCATACAGGAACCGCTTTGTAAGCTGTCTTCGAAGCTCCATGGTCTTCGGAACCGATACTGTCAGGATCCTCCTGCGATGAACCCCGTATTCCGCCAATCGATTCACTGCCTGTGATGCAAATGCTTCACCCACCGAAGCAACGAGAACAAAATCAAATTCCATCTGTTTCACCTGCTCCACCGGATCCACATCCAGACAGCAGCGTCGATATTCCCAATAGTCATCATCGATCCATCCGACCACTCTGCAATGTCCGGTCTCCTGAAACCGGTTCACCAGCTGTTGGCCGAAGGTTCCCGCGCTGTAGATCACTACGCGTTTTCCGTAATACGCCTTGTCGAAGGTGGAATAGTCATCCTCCGGAAGTCGACCTCCGGAACGGATGATACAGATTGACAGAACATAATCCGTGATCTGATCCGCCAGCCCAAGCTCCTCCGCTTCCTTCACGCTGTCTTTCCACCGCATCATATATTCATACAGACTGCGCAGCTTTCCGGCTTCGGCAGAAAATGGAGTAATCTGCTTCAGCATGGAATCCTCCCGCTGTCTGTAGTGATATTCCGTATTATCCGTCACCGCCACCTTCCTGCTGCGGAGAAGCGCCGGATAGGTCACTGCCGCATCCTCGCCGATGGAAACGGATTCATCCACCTGCATCTGCGGTTCGAATACGATCTCCTTTTTAAAAAGCTTATTCCACACATAGGTGGAGATCCCCGGTCTGTAAAATGCCCCGCCGGACATCATTTTCTTATGAACCTGCTCCCAGAGTTCCTCGCCCTGGTACAAACCGGAGGGAATCCCGTCAACGATCCTGGCCGACCGGTCGAACAGCACCCTGGTCTGTCCGGCACATACGATATCCGCATCTGTCTCCTGATACACTGCCACCAGTTTCTCGATAAACTGCGGACCGATCCAGTCATCCCCGTCCACATGGGAAATCAGACTGCCCGTCGCCACTGCGAGACCAGCCTTCCGCGCGGACACCAGTCCGCCGTTCTTCTTATGAACTACCTTGATCCGAGAATCCTTGGAAGCATACAGATCACAGATCTGAGGACAACGATCCTTCGATCCGTCATCCACAAGAATGATCTCTATATTCCGGTAAGTCTGATTCAGGATACTCTCTATACAGATCCCGACATACCGGTCGATCATATAGATGGGTACAATTATGCTGATGAGCGGTTGTGCTTCCATTTCACACTCCATGAATCGGATGATTTGTCCCAGGCTTCCGCCATTTGGACATACATGGATATTA
>CADBOW010000206.1 GCA_902796375.1 uncultured Lachnospiraceae bacterium
CGAATCCATTGGGGGCTGAAAAATAACGCAAAAAAATCGCTCAGGCCGTTGAGGTCCGGGCGATTTTTTTGTGGTTTATTACTTCAGCTTCAGGGCCCGGTACCGGTTTACCATGGCCCACAGCTCCTGCCGACGGATCATGGCCAGATTCCCGGGAACGGACTCCTTTCCCAGCAGCCGGAAACCCTGGCTCCGGAGAGCTTCGTACAGCTCGTTCACACAGGTGGTGAGGGGTGTTCTTCCGTTGAACCTTTCCTCCTCCAGCATCCGGAGCAGGAGGCCCAGGAGATTCGTCTGCTCGTGATCCACGATCTGCTCTACGAAACGCAGCTCCACGGACTCGTGATTCAGGGAAATGCTGTCGGTTCCGCTGCCTCGGACCTTGACTCTTCTGGCATCCAGAACCGCCTGATTCTGCAGAGGGATCCGGAGATCCTTCGGAAGAAATGTGTCAGCGCTTGGGGAGCTGATATCCTCGGGCTCTCCCATTTCCGCGGAGGCCTGTTTTGCCTGCTCTGTGATATCCAGCGGACGGTATTCCTTCATTTGCAGGATCCGATCGGCTACCCGGAAAAATGCGCCGGAGCTTCCTGCCACCAGGATCGTGGAAATGTTCAGGGCTTCATAGAGCTCCCGCATCCGGCTGAGGAAGGGAACGATGGGCTCCTGTTCCGGGTGGATCACCCGCTGCATCAGAGCGTCCCGTACCATGAAATTTGTGGCACTGGTATCCTCATCGATCAGAAGGGTTTTACTGCCCGCCAGGATCGCTTCCATGGTATTTGCAGCCTGGGATGTGCTTCCGCTGGCGTCCTCCGTGGAGAAATTCACCGTATCTCTTCCATTCGGAAGATTCCGGATAAATGTGCTGATATCCAGCTGCTTTACGCTCCGTCCGTCCTCTGACCGGAGCTTCATTGCGGTATTCTCCGTGATCACGTACTCCCGCCCGTCTCCGGGAATATGATCATATACACCACGCTCCAAAGCCTGAAGCAGGGTGGATTTTCCGTGATATCCTCCACCTACGATCAGTGTGACTCCCCGACGCAGTCCCAATCCGGAGATGCTGCGGTTTCCGGGAAGTGAAAGGGTGACCCGGTCCTCCGCCGGGCTTTCAAAGGGAATAGCCGAAGGAAGAGGCGTCTGTTCCACGCCGCTCTTCCGGGGGAGGATGGAGCCGTCTGCCACAAAGGCGGTAAGCTCATTTTCCGCCAGCTGATCCCGGATCGCCTTCTGGTCATCCGCCAGAGAGATCCATTTCTTCAGAGTATCTTTGGAGACCGCGCTGAAGAGAAGGCTCTCCCGAACGGCTGCCGGGACGAAGTCCATCAGCATTTTCCGGAGCTCCATGGCAAGGGTGGTACGGCCGGCAGCAGGAAAGCCCGCAGAGAATCGTACGGTCAGAACACCGTCCTTCGGGTCTATGGTGAGGGCGGAGCGTTCCAGAACCTCCTGCCCGCAGCTGCTGACGGTCAGGGAACCACTTTTCCCGGAGCCCTTCGCTTTATGACTGTTTCTGCTGAGAGCACGGTGGAAGCCCCGGAGCAGGAAATCCTGCAGCATGATCCGCCGATGGGGCAGCTCATAATACTCCTTCGGAAATCCGTGGCGGGCTGCGTCGATCCGGAGACTGAGGGAAGAGGGCGCCGCGAAGGGATCCCCCTGAACATGGTCAATGGACAGTGTGAAGACCGGAAAGCGATAGCGTCCCCGGAGGGCCTTGTAGGCAGGATAGGGTTTATGATCATTCTGGGACAGAAGTTGTTCTAAATGCTGCATGATATGCTCCTTCCAATCGATTTGAGAAATCTGCCGAAACTCTTCACAGACAGTTACCTCATCGCAGACTTCCTGTCACTATTCACGTACCCTGCAATTCGATCACGAACATTCCGCGCATGGCGCGTAAGTCGTACTTGCAGCCCTGCGTGCAGGCACGCGGCTGCAGCATTTTATGATATATGTGAATAGTAACGCGCTGTCCTCCATTCTACCACAGATGGCGTTGAAATCCCAGTTGATATGATGCGGTAAGAGGATAAAGATATAGTTATAGGATAAAAAGAGTACCGAAAATGTCGAAAAGTGACGGAAAATAAAGGAAAATCGATGATTTTCTGCTTGCATGTACTTATAGGATATGATA
>CADBOW010000207.1 GCA_902796375.1 uncultured Lachnospiraceae bacterium
AAGGCTGTTGAAGGAAGGGCGGGCTGGTTCACGCAGGAGTATCCCGAGCTGGATATTCCCGGGATCCAGGTAAGCGACGGGCCTCACGGTCTGCGGAAAATGTACGGCGAAGGGCTGACCATTACTTCGGTCTGCTTTCCGGCGGCCGGCGCTACGGCCTGCAGCTTTGATCCGGAGCTGATGGAGGAGATGGGACACATTCTCGGCAGGGAATGTCAGGCGGAGGATGTGGCGGTGATCCTCGGGCCGGCGGTGAACATCAAGCGTTCTCCGCTGTGCGGACGGAATTTCGAGTATATTTCCGAGGACCCTTACGTGGCAGGGAAAATGTCGGCTGCACTGATCCGCGGCGTTCAGGCGGAAAATGTGGGCACCTCCATCAAGCATTTTGCGGCGAATAATCAGGAGTTTGAGCGGATGTACGGGAGCTCCGAGGTGGACGAAAGGACGCTCCGGGAGATTTATTTTCCTGCATTTGAGATCGCGGTGAAGGAAGCAAAGCCGTGGACGGTGATGTGTTCCTACAACCGGATCAACGGGACCTATTCTTCGGAGAATCCCTGGCTGCTTACGGATGTGCTCCGGAAAGAATGGGGATTTGACGGACTGGTGATGTCCGATTGGGGAGCCGTGTCCGACCGGATCGCAGGTATCGCGGCAGGGCTGGACCTGGATATGCCGGGATCACAGGGAGTAAACAATGAACAGATCATCAGGGCGGTGCAGGAAGGCCGGCTTGCTGAGGAAGATCTGGATGCGGCGGTAACGAATATCCTGACTCTGGTGGAGAAGTTTGTTTCCCACAGGAAGGATGCGGCCGGTGCTATGGCAGATACTGCGGCGGAGGCTCCGGCAGCCCCGGCAGAAGGAACGAAGAGGGGATGGAGAGCCTTCGACCGCGCGGCGGATCATGTGAAGGCCGTGGAGATTGCCCGGGAATGCATCGTCCTTCTGAAGAATGAAAATAAGGTTCTTCCTCTGGCAAAAGAAGAGAAGGTAGCGCTGATCGGAGGGTTTGTGGAGACGCCCCGGTATCAGGGCGGAGGAAGCTCCCATATCTCAAGCTACAAGATCGATTCTGCACTTTCCGTAGCGGCACATTACGGATCCTTCACCTATAACCGAGGATTTTCCGAGTCGGAGGATGTGACAGAGGAGAAGCTTCAGGCAGAGGCGCTTCAGGCTGCTGCCGGGGCAGACAAGATCGTGGTCTTTGCCGGACTTCCGGATCTTTTCGAATCCGAGTGCTATGATCGTACACACATGCAGCTTCCGGCCTGCCAGAACCGGTTGATCGAGGCGCTGACGAAGCTTGGCAAACCGGTCATCGTGGTGCTTCACAATGGATCGCCGGTGGAGCTTCCCTGGGCGGATGATGTGGACGGCATCGTGGAGGCCTATCTTGGCGGGGAAGGCATCGGTGAGGCGGTTATGGATGTGCTGTACGGAAAGGTAAATCCCTCCGGAAAACTGGCGGAGAGCTTCCCGGTGAAGCTTTCTGATAATCCGTCTTTCCTGAATTTCCCCGGAACGGGACATAAGGTAAATTATGCCGAAGGCGTTTTTGTCGGCTATCGCTACTATGACACGAAGCAGATGCAGGTTCAGTTCCCCTTCGGGTACGGCCTGTCCTATACGGATTTCCGTTACAGCAATCTCCGGGTGAGCCGTGACTGCTTCACTGCGGCAGAGGGAGTTTCGGTTTCCGTGGATGTGACCAATATCGGCGACCGGTCAGGAAAGGAAGTGGTTCAGCTTTATGTGTCAGACAGGACCGGGAGTGCGATCCGTCCGGTACATGAACTGAAAGGGTTTGTGAAGCTGGAGCTGGAACCGGGTGAGCAGAAGACGGCCCATTTCACGTTGGATAAGCGGGCATTTGCCTGGTACGATACGGAGCAGGGCGACTGGTATGCGGCAAACGGCAGTTACGTGATCGAGGTCGGGCGTTCCTCCCGGCAGATCGAGTACAGCCAGGAAGTGCGGGTCATCGGCAGTCCCGATAAGCTTCCGGTGATCACGCCGGATGTACAGGTCGGGGACCTGCTTGCATGCCCGAAGACCAGAGAATATATTCTGGAGCGGATGAAACCTTATATGTCAAGGTTCCATAACAGCAGTGAGTCTGAGACGCCGGAAATGCTGGAAGCCTTTATGCGTTTCCTGCCGCTCAGGTCTCTTCGGAGCTTTTTGGGAGCGTCCAATGAAGATGTGGAAG
>CADBOW010000208.1 GCA_902796375.1 uncultured Lachnospiraceae bacterium
ACAGACCAGGCATCCGAAAAGAGCGCCGCCTCGATCTCCGCAACCTCTGCAAGGTCCTTTGCCTGACGTGCCTTAGCAGCAGCCTCATGCTCACGCTCTGCCTGAGATTTTCTGAGATAGATGGGTTTAAAATCATCCCCCGAAACCATACAGCGTACGGTTCCCGCGGCGTCATTTTTCACCATGCCACGGTCCTCACCAGGGTCTTCACCTTGAAGCCCGGCATAGTACTCCGCCAGCGTAGCAACCGAAGCTGCCCGCTGCAGCGCACTCTGTGCCGGCGCAAAGGCAAAGGGAACCCGACAGGTTTCCTCTATGGTCTTCCGGAATACCGGCACTCCATCTCCCAGGAAGGTCACCGGTTCCCCGTATCGCTCCAGCTTCTCCAGAAGCTCCTGGATGGCCAGCGCCATCTGGTCCTCCACCACGGTCAGGGGATGAACCTGACCCGATCCGACGGAAGCATTCGTCATACCCGTTTCCTGCGCTCCGCCATCCTCGTGAGTTTTACCGTTATCCTCGGCTACGCCATCCTGGCGCACTGTTCCGCGTTCCTGTATGCAGGCTACACGATATATGCCTGTGTACACCTGCCCACGTCTGGCATCCATAATGGGAACCACCAGGCCCGGAATACTCCCGTTGGTTCCATCTGTGACACCTGCCGGATAATACATGCATCCGTTGCTGAGGTTGTAAGCCAGGCCCTCACAGGTCGGGATCGGAATCACCGGCTTCTCCAGCGCCAGTGCCAGCCCCTTCACAGTTGCCGCACCAATACGAAGTCCGGTGAAGCTTCCGGGTCCCGCTGCCACTGCGATGGCATCGATCTCCGCAAGCTCAATCTCCGCATCCCGGACGATCTGATCCAGCATGGGCAGCAGTGTCTGTGAATGTGTCTTTTTATGATTCATGGTATACTCCGCGATCAGCACCCCGTCAGCCACAAGCGCTACGGATGCCACCATCCCGGAGCTGTCGATTCCTATAATCTTCATATAGTACCTTTCCCGCCCCACATTTTCGTGAGACAGACGTCATGTCCCCATCATCCCACAGTCCTCATGAGACAGATGTCATATTTCCATCATCCCACAGTCCTCATGAGACAGATGTCACGTCCCCATCATCCCACAGTCCTCATGAGATGGATGTCATGTCCTCCGAACAAACTAGAAGGTGATTGTTTCCGGTGCAGCCGTGAAGGAGCTGAATGTAGCGGTTGCATTCCGGAAGTAGAATACCGCCGTATTCCCGTCATCCGGATCATACATGGCCTTCAGGTCCGGATATGCTTCCAGCATGGAAACTCTCGCCTCACGGTTGTCATCCAGCACCAGCTCTCCGGCTACTCTGAGCCAGGTTCCGTCCTTAAATGCACAAACCTCCGCCTTGGGGTTTGCCAGCAGCTGCTTAGCCACATCCTTGGCCAGACCTGTCTGAATATAAAGCTTCCCCTCGAAAATGTGCGCCGTCCCAAAGGGTCTTACCCTCGGCTGATCCCCATCCACCGTGGCAAGATAATATGCTCCTGCGTCCTTCAAAAACTGTACTACCTTTTCCATAGCTGCATCCTCCTTTACTCTTTCTTCGTATCCTTTATGTTCTTTGTCCTCTTTACTTTCTTTGTCTCCCCTGATCTACGAACGTTTCCCGTGACCTTTTATACACTTCCCCCGTCTCAGATGCTGCACCAGGGATCTTCGATGACAATCCTCCGATAATCAAAGCCCTTCTCCGGATCCTTCTCAATGGTCACATGAATCGCATTTTCGGGAAGGATCCCCGCGATCAGGCTGCTCCATTCGATCAGCGCCACTCCGTCGGGACTTCCGGCCATTTCATAGAAACCAATCTCCTCCATCTCGTCCTCGGATCCGATGCGGTATACATCAAAATGAAACAGCGCCAGCCTTCCGCTATGATATTCTCTCAAAATGGTAAATGTAGGGCTGGCCATGGGTTCCTCTATGCCAAGTCCCGCTCCGAAGCCCTGTGCAAATACCGTCTTTCCCACACCCAGATCTCCGTCCAGGCAGTAGACCTCTCCTCCCTTCGCCTGCTCTGCAAGTCTTTTTGCCAGTGCAAAGGTTTCCTCCGGGCGGAAGGTCTCTTCTTCCGTTCTGTTCATATCGTCCGTTTCCTTTTTCCTCTTTGCTTATCGCGTCGCAGTTCTCTCCTGCCCTCTCTATCCGTCCTTCCGATACTGCTTCAGATTTCCGGACAGATGCGGGTGATATTCCTGGGTATACTGCACCACCCTCGAAAGAATGCTGGATCTGTCCTCTCCCAGCTCAGAGAGGGGCCATACAAAGGCATTGATCTTACTGGTATAGATCGCTACCATTTTCTTCGTCATTTTGATCTTGTAGATCAGCTCCCAACCGATTTCCAGATGCTCATCCCCCTGGCTCACCACCAGCATATCCGGAAGCAGTATGTAATCGATGGGCTTCTGATAGGAGGGGCTGGTCTCCAGCTGCTTCTTCGCCCGGGACAACAA
>CADBOW010000209.1 GCA_902796375.1 uncultured Lachnospiraceae bacterium
ATGTGGTGTGCATCACAGCTTGCGCCGTAGCCCACAACCTCACCGTAGATTTTTGCACCCCGGGCCTTTGCATGCTCCAGTTCCTCCAGGATCAGGATAGCTGCACCCTCACCCATAACGAAGCCGGAACGCTCCGCATCAAAGGGGATGGACGCGCGGTTCTTGTCCTCGGAAAGGTTCAGTGCGTGCATTACGGTGAAACCACCGATGCCCATCTCACAGATGCAGGCCTCGGAACCGCCGCACATCATAACGTCGGTATAACCGTCACGGACATTCCGGAATGCCTCGCCGATGGCATTGTTGCCGCTGGCACAGGCTGTGACCACGCAGGTACAGATGCCCTTGAAGCCTGTCTCGATGGCGATCTGGCCTGCAGCCATATTGGCGATGGTCATGGGAATATAGAAGGGGGAGATCTTCTCAAAGCCCCGCTCCAGTCCACGGCTGTGCTCCTGACTGTTGGTCTTCAGTCCGCCGATTCCGCTGGAAATGATGGTTCCGCAGCGATAGGGATCCTCATCCTCGATCCGGATGCCGCTGTCCTTCATGGCTTCTCTGGCTGCGATGGTGGCAAACTGTGTATACCGGTCCATCTTCTTGGCTTCCTTCCTGTCCAGAAAATCCTCCGGTGCATAGTCCTTCACTTCTGCGGCCAGCTTCAGCTTGAAGCCGGTCACATCCACGCTTTTGATCTCGTCGATACCACACACGCCGTTTTTGATATTCTCCCAGGTTTCTTCCAGATTATGTCCTACCGGATTGATGGTTCCCATACCGGTAACTACTACTCTTCTTTTCATGATTTATCCTTTCCGATGCGGAGTGGATCCCTCCGCTGAATTACTGTTCTCTATTCTGTCTACTGCAGACCGCCGGCAACCTCCAGCACCTGTCCGGTGATATAGGATGCCTTATCCGAGGCGAGGAATGCCACCGCTTCCGCGATGTCCTCAACCTGTCCCAGTCTTCCCAGGGTGATCCCGGCTGAAATCTTCTCCTTAACATCATCCGTCAGGGCTGCAGTCATATCCGTCTCAATAAATCCCGGTGCAACCGCATTACAGGTGATGCCCCGGCTTCCCAGCTCCTTTGCCACCGACCTGGTCATTCCGATGACGCCCGCCTTGGCAGCCGCATAATTGATCTGTCCTGCATTTCCGTATACGCCCACCACACTGCTGATATTCACGATCCTGCCGTAACGCGCCTTCATCATGAGCTTGGAAACCGCCCTCATCATGGAGAATACGCCCTTCAGGTTTGTGGCGATCACCGCATCAAATTCCTCGTCCTTCATGCGCATCAGCAGATTATCTCTGGTGATCCCCGCATTGTTTACCAGAATGTCGATCCGGTCTCCCAGTTCCTTTGCCGCTTCCACAACCTTCGCAGCAGACTCCGGATCTGCAGCATCCGCCTGGATGGCCGCCGCCCGGACCCCCTTCTCCGTAAGTGTCCGAACCACATCTTCCGCTGCTGCCGCATTTCCGGCATAGGTGATCAGAACATTCGCGCCACCCTCTGCGAGACGTTCTGCGATCCCGCGTCCGATCCCACGGCTTCCGCCGGTCACGATGGCTGTCTTTCCCTCAAATTCCTTCATCTTGTTGTTCTCCTTACTGTCTCATAGATCCCTTAAATAATACTGAATTGCTTCCTGCAGGTTTCCGAAACGACGGATGGTGTTTCGTAACCTTTATGGAATGTCTGTTTCAGGTACTAAGCCAGCGCTTCCTTCAGCCCGGCGATATCCTCTGCCTTCTCAACCGTGATCACCGGTATGTCCACCGTCTTCTTAACAAACTTGGACAATGTACTCCCGGGTCCGATCTCCACAAAAAGCTCCACGCCCTGCTCCGCCATATAACGGATGGTGTCTTCAAAATAGACCGAGGTCTGCACCTGCTTCTCCAGAAGCTCCGGCACCGACTGATCCTCTGTCTTCTCATGTCCCAGAGCATTGAAGATCACCGGGATCTTCATATCCCCGAAGGTTTCACTCCGGAACCTTTCTGCCAGCGCATCTCCTGCAGGCTTCATAAGCGATGTATGGAACGGGCCGCTGACCTTCACGGGAAGAACCCGCTTTGCTCCCAGCTCCTTCATCACCTCGGCAGCTGCATCCACTGCCACTGCATCTCCGGATACGGTGATCTGTCCGGGACAGTTGAAGTTCGCCGGTTCACAGCAGAGCTCCGGGAACTGCTCCTGTATCTTCTTCGTCCCTTCAAACACCTTATCCCGTTCCAGACCCAGAACCGCGATCATCCTGCAGTCTCTTCCCTGAACCGCCGACTGCATGGCATTCCCGCGAAATGCAACCAGGTCCAGCACCTGCTTCTCCTCCAGAACCCCTGCCGCATACAGCGCACTGTACTCTCCCAGGGAAAGTCCTGCCGCCAGATCCGGACGGATCCCTTCCTCCGCAAGAACCTTCGTAAGACCTACAGCGAAGGCCACCATACAGGGCTGTGTATACTTCGTCTCATTCAGTACCTCCGCAGGCCCTTCAAAGGACACCTGCTTCACATCAAAGCCGGGATTTGCCGCATCCAACACCTCACGGAATGCGGGATAGGTCTCATACAGATCCTTTCCCATTCCCACAGTCTGGCTGCCCTGACCGGCATATAAAAATCCGAGTTTCATTTTCGTTCCTCTCCTGTCCCCCTTCGGACATTCTTCATTAAAATGAAATGTTCCTTGTTTCCTCCAGAACCCTTGCGGCACCCTGATACATATCCTCCAGGATCTCCGCCAGCGGGCGCACCTCCTTCAGCTGCCCGCAGACCTGTCCTGCCATAACGGATCCGTTCTTCATATCCCCGTCGAAAACCGCCTTCCGAAGGCCGCCCAGGGTGATCTGCTCCAGCTCGTCACGGGAAGCGGCAGACGCCTCCAGCTTCAGATATTCTCTGGCCATGGGATTCTTGATGATACGGACAGGAGCACCCAGGCTCCGGCCGGTCACTGTAGTACTGTTATCCTTCGCCTTGATCAGCTCCGCCTTGTAATTCTCGTGGATCGGGCACTCCTCACTGACCAGGAGGCTGGTTCCGATCTGGATTCCTGCAGCTCCAAGACAGAGGGCCGCGGCAAACTGTCTTCCGTCTGCGATCCCTCCGGCTGCGATCACGGGAATACTCACGCTGTCGATCACCTGGGGAACCAATGCCATGGTGGTCATATCTCCCACATGGCCTCCGCTTTCTCCGCCTTCTGCGATCACTGCATCCACGCCCTGTTTCTCAACCTTGCGGGCCAGTGCGGTGCTTGCAACCACCGGGATCACCATGGCTCCCGCTTCCTTCCACAGACCGATGTATTTCCCCGGCGTTCCCGCGCCGGTGGTTATAATCCGGATCTTCTCTCTTGCCAGAAGATCTGCAATATTCTCCGCATCCGGGTTCATCAGCATCAGATTCACGCCGAAGGGCTGATCCGTCGCCTGCCTTGCATCATAGATCTCCTTTTCCAGAGCCTCCGCCGGCATTCCGCCGGAAGCGATGAGACCCAGTGCACCGGCATTGGATACAGCTGCCGCAAATTTACCCGTAGCGATATTCGCCATTCCTCCCTGAATGATGGGATACCGGATCCCAAACATTTCATTTATCATTTTCATACCTTATGTACTCCTTCAAACACTCTTCCTATTTTCGAACCAGCTTGTCTATATTTCGGAACTTCAGATATCTGGCCCTTGCGATCTCATTCATGGACATACGCTTCATTTCATTGAATTCCTTCACGATCATCCGGTCCAGGGTCTTATATACCGCCTGGGGATCATGATGCACCCCGCAGGGCGGCTCTGGAATGATACCGTCGATCACGCCGAAGCTGTACAGATCCTGTGCCGTCAGCTTCATCAGATCACAGGCCTCGGCTGCCCGGGAGGAATCCTTCCAGAGGATCGAAGCAAAGCCCTCCGGTGAAAGCACCGAATATACCGCATGCTCCAGCATAAATACCTTATTTGCAACGCCGATGGCCAGCGCGCCTCCGGAGCTTCCTTCCCCTGTAACGATGGAAATGATGGGCGTCCGGATGGCGCTCATTTCCGCCAGATTCTTCGCTATGGCATTGCTCTGTCCGTGCTGCTCCGCCTCCAGCCCCGGGTATGCTCCCGGTGTATCGATAAATGTGATGATCGGCCGGCCGAACTTCTCTGCCTGCTTCATCATCCGAAGCGCCTTCCGGTAGCCCTCCGGTTCCGGCATTCCGAAATTGTACTGCATGTTTTCATTGATGTTACGGCCTTTTCTGTGTCCCAGAACCGTGACGGGGATCCCATGAAACATAGCGATCCCTCCGAAGATGCTCTGATCCTCCTTTGAAAGCAGATCTCCTCTTTGAACAAAAAGATCCGTGAAAAGAGCATTGATGTAATCATCCACCTTGGGGCGGCGTCTGTGACGTGCCAGATATACATTATCATGCGCCGTCAGGTTCTCACATGCATTGCAGAGGGACGCATATTCATGCTCCAATGCTTTCCTCCGGGCAAAAGTGACCCCCTCTCCCCGCATTTCCTCTTCTATGGCCGTCATCCGCTCGTCTATCTCTCTGATGGTCATAATGTCGGCCTCCTTTTCTTCTGATGCAGGCGCAGGATCTGAGCCAGCTTGCCGCGCATCTCATTTCTTTTTACGATCTCATCCACGAAGCCATGTTCCTCCAGGTACTCCGCTCTCTGGAAGCCCTCCGGCAGCTTCTGTCCTATGGTCTGTTCGATCACACGGGGGCCGGCGAAACCGATCAGTGCGCCGGGCTCTGCCAGGGTGATATCTGCCAGTGTGGCGAAGCTTGCGCTGACGCCTCCCGTTGTGGGATGTGTCTGAACCGCAATATAGAGCCCGCCGCTTTCGGAGAAATGCTTCGCTGCTGCAGAGGTTTTGGCCATCTGCATAAGAGAAAGGATCCCTTCCTGCATTCTGGCTCCGCCGCTTGCGGTAAAGATGATGATCGGAAGTCCCAGCTTCTCGGCGATCTCAAAGGCATTTGTCACCTTCTCACCTACTGCGATCCCCATGCTTCCCATCAGGAATTCGCTTCCCATAACAGCGATCACGGCACGCTGTCCTTCGATCTCGCCCACGCCGGCCAGAAGTCCTTCCTCCATTCCGGTCTTCTCCCGAAGGGCTGTGATTTTCTCTTCATATTCCGGATAATTCAGAGGATTCACATCCCCCACGCTGCACTTCAGCTTCCGGAAGCTTCCCGGATCCACCAGGTTCCGGACTCTTCTCCGGGCAGAGATCTTATGATGCTGTCCGCACTTCGGGCATATATAGAGCTCCTTCCGCATTTCCCTGATCAGCAGCTGATGTCCGCAGGCCGAGCAGGTAAACAGTTCCGAAGCCTGCGGATCCGGTCCCTTCTTCGGGTTTACTTCCGGCTCCTCGGTGGCTTCCCTGAGCAGCGTCAGGATATCGACAGCCGCTTCCCGCCTTGCATCTGTTTTTATCTCAGTTGCCTCGGCAACTTCCGTCGCCAGAGGTTCATTTTTCTTTTTTCTTTTTATCAGCTTCATTTTCCTGTCCTTGTTTCTCCGTAAAAGATCTATACACAGTTCGACGCGAGCAGATCGCATATCACATGCAGACTGCTCGCGTCGTTCCTGTATGAATAGAATTACTTGTGAGACTCTACGTAATCAACCAGATCCTGAACCGTCTTGATCTTCGGAAGATCTTCATCTTCGATGGTTACACCCAGTGCTTCTTCGATTGCCATTCCAAGTTCAACAGCATCGAGAGAATCAGCACCAAGATCATCTGTCAGAGATGCATTCGGTGTTACCTTATCCTCGTCACAGCTAAGAGTATCCACGATTACACTTTTGATTTCCTCAAACATCCTTCTTTTCTCTCCTTTTTTCGCAAGAAATTGTTAAAAACTTTTAGTTAAAATTTTTTAACTAAGATTATTATATCCATGATTTAATGGTTGTCAACAAAAAATTATGCAAAATAGTCAAAAATCTTTGTACTCTTTTCCCAATGATTTGTTACAATTATTTTACATATGGATATTCGGATTTTCTCTTGACATTCTGAACACGATGTATATAGTAGAACATAAAGACAATATGTAGTTTTCAAAACTACATGACAAATTCTAACAAACCACAAAAGGAGTCTGCCCATGAAACACGATTCGATGCCGGAACCCGGCATAGCAGGCCGATATATAAGCACTTCTGCAGACGACACCGGATGCATAACCGGAATCGATTTTCACGATACGGATCATTTTAATTTTGCATTTGATATCGTCGATGAAATTGCCAGAAAAAAACCCGGAAAACTTGCAATGCTTCATATATCAAAAACAGGCAAGGAACGACGCATCACTTTTTCCGACATGATGAAATACAGCAACCAGACCGCCAACTATCTTTCCTATCTCGGGATCCGGCGGGGAGACCGTGTTATGCTGATCGTAAAAAGGCATTATCAGTTCTGGTTTCTGATCCTGGCACTGCACAAGCTGGGAGCCATAGCTGTTCCCGCCTCCTTCCTTCTTACAAGGAAGGATTACGAATACCGGTTCAAGGCCGCACGGATCAGTGCTGTCATTGCCTCCGGAGAAGGCGAGATCACCGGTGAGATCGACAAGGCCGCCAGAAACTACGACGCACTGAAGGCAAAGATCATCGTAAACGGACAGCGTCCCGGCTGGGATGCCTATAACCGTGCGGTGAAATACTTCTCTTCCAGCTTCGAACGCGCCGAGGATGCTCCGGGCGGAGATGATCCCATGCTGATGTTCTTCACCTCCGGTACCACATCCTATCCGAAAATGGCCCTGCACAGTTACAAATACCCGTTGGGGCACTATATCACCGCCAGATACTGGCACGGCATCGAAGAGAACGGACTGCATTTCACCATCAGCGATACCGGCTGGGGAAAAGCCCTATGGGGCAAGCTGTACGGCCAGTGGCTTTGCGAAGCTGCCGTTTTCACCTACGATTATGCGGATTTCTACGCCAAGGAGATCCTGAATATGATCGAAACCTATAAGATCAAAACCTTCTGCGCACCGCCCACCGTATATCGGTTCCTGGTGCATGTGGACCTGTCGCATTTCGATCTGTCCAGTCTTACAAATGTAACGACTGCCGGCGAGGCTCTGAATCCGGAGATCTTCCGCAGGTTCCAGAACGCAACCGGACTTTCCATCATGGAAGGCTTCGGGCAGACGGAAACCACCCTTCTCATCGGAAATATGAAAGGGACCGAAGCACGTCCCGGCTCCATGGGAAAAGCCAGTCCTCTGTATGATATTCATATCCTGAAGCCGGACGGCTCCGAATGCCGGACAGATGAGATCGGCGAAATCTGCGTGGCAACCACGAGAGAGATCCCCAACGGGCTTTTCCAGGGCTATTATATGGATGAAGATAAGACAAAGGAAGTATGGCACGACGGTTATTATCATACCGGTGACACGGCATATATGGACAAAGACGGATATTTATGGTATGTTGGACGGGTTGATGACATCATCAAATCCGCCGGCTACCGGGTAGGCCCCTTTGAGATCGAGAATGAGATCATGCGTCTGCCCTATGTTCTGGAGTGTGCCGCCACCAGCATCCCGGATACGATCCGGGGGCAGGCCATCAAGGCTTCCATCGTGCTCACAGACGGCATCGAGGCAACGGACGCACTGAAGAAAGAGATCATGAAATACCTTCGCGGAGCTCTCGCTTCCTACAAACGGCCAAAGACCATCGAGTTCGTCACAGCACTTCCGAAGACCTCCAGCGGAAAGGTCCGCCGGACAGAGATTAAAGAAAAGGATTGGGTAAAAGGAACAAAATCATGAAAAACAACATTGTCGTTACAGGAATCGGCGCCGTAACTCCGGTTGGAGTCGGTGTGAAGAACTATTGGGAAAATCTGATCAGCGGAAAATCCGGAATCGCTCCCATCACCCGCTTTGATGCCACCGGACTTCCGGTCACCTTTGCAGGTGAAGTGACCGACTTCAACCCGGAAGACTTTATGGCGAAAAAGCAGGTCAAGGAAATGGAGCTGTTCATGCAATTCGGTTATGCCGCTGCAGCCGAGGCCATGGAGGATGCAGGTTTCATTGAAGATGAAAATGGAAATCTTCCACTCCCCAAGGAGCGGATCGGTATCGTCCTGGGAACCGTCTTCTCCGGCATCATCGACATCGCTGCAACCCAGGACAAATTCAGTACGGGAACCGCTTCCCGTGTGAACCCCCGTTTCATCACCAGGATCATAGGAAATATCGCAGCAGCCCAGATTGCCATTTCCAAAGGTCTGAAGGGCCCCAGCCTTACGGTTTCCACCGCATGCTCCTCAGGGATCGATGCGATCTCCACAGGGATCATGCTGCTGGAGCAGGATATGGCTGACGCCGTGATCTGTGTAGGCGCAGAGGCAGCCACATCTCCCCTTACGATCCTGGGTCTTTCCTCCATCCACGCGCTTTCCAGAAACAATGAGGATCCGGAGCATGCAAGCCGCCCCTTCGATCTGAACCGGGATGGCTTCGTTATGGCGGAAGGCGGAGGAGCTGTCATTATCGAGAAGGAAGAATCCGCGCTCCGGAGAGACGCAAAGATCCGCTGCTCCGTAGCAGGATATGCAAACAGTACGGACGGTTATCATGTGACCAGCCCGCATCCGGAAGGGATCGCTGCCGTCTTCTGCATGAAGCAGTCCCTGGAGGTTGCCGGTCTTCCCCTGACCTCCGTTGATTATATTAATGCACATGGAACCTCAACCCCGAAGGGAGACATTATAGAGGTCGGAGCCATCAAGTCACTGTTCGGCGACCACGCCTACAAGCTGGCTGTATCCTCCACCAAGGCCTCCACAGGGCATCTGATGGGAGCCGGCGGCATCACGGAGGCCATCGCATGCGTCAAAGCCATTGAAGAGGATATCCTGCCTCCTACCATCAATCAGACCACACCGGATCCGGAATGCGATCTGGATTTCGTTCCCAACGAGGCACGAAAGGCAACCGTAAATGTTGCCATGTGCAACGCCTTCGGCTTCGGCGGCCAGAATGCCAGCCTTCTGCTGAAGAAATACAAGTAAAACCGGAGACGCGGTCATTCAATACAAACAATACCAAAAAAGGGCCCCGAACTGTATGCCGTCAAAGCACATACAGCGCGGGGTTTTTCCTTTTATCGTTTTCCTTTTATCGTTTTCCTTTTATCGCCTTCAGTTTACCGTCTTCTTCGCAATGCCCACACAACAACTCCCACCAGAAGCAGAACTCCGGGAACAACGCCGGACAGGATCACTCCGAAGAAGGTCGCATCCGATTCCGGAACCACCACATATTCCTGACTGTACTGCTTCACAGGGACAGAGATCAGAGTTGGCCGGCTGACCATCTGACTCATGATCTGCGAGAACAGCTTGCGGTTCATACCGGATATATACTCATCTATGGCATCCTGTGTCATATACGGGGATCCGAAAACCGTAAGCTGACTTTCTCTTATCACACGTCCGCTTCCCTCCGGAGCATCCTCCGGCGTAATATCCGAATCCCATTTTCTGAATACACCCAGCAGGAATTCACCCTTCTCATCTCCCTCTTCCGGTTTCGTACTCTTCGCCTCCTGAGGATCCTTCTTAAGAAAGGCTTTTTCCGAGGTTTTCAGTATCACTTCCACAGCCGGATCCGTGGAACGGAGTCCCACGGTGGCGGCGGAAAGAGCCAGATTTCCCGCCAGCTTCTCCGTAACCGAGGTAGACCGGATCTCCGGGATCAGATAGAAGGGCTGCCGGAAATAAACATCTTCATTTTCCTCCGATACAACCCCATGACAGACCTGGATCCCATACTCTGCCAGAAAGCCCTGAAGATTCTTCTGAGGTTCCTTCGTCCACTGCAGCAGGATGTAGAGGTGTCCGCCCTGATCCATATAGTTCTTCAGAGCCCCGATCTCCGCCTCACTGTAGTCCTCTGACGGTGCAAGGATCAGTACGCAGTCCGCGTCCCTGGGGATGCTCCCTGCGGTCACCAGCTGTATTTCCTGCAGCTTCACATTTTCCCGATCCAAAGCCGTCCGGAACTCACCGGACAGAAGCAGTTCACCATGCCCGGACAGTTCATAGACCATCGGCAGATCATCCGTGGTAACATAATCGATGGCGCTGGTCAGAAGCCCCTCCAGATCAAATCCGTCCGGGGAAGCTCCGTAATCCTGCATGTCCGGATCGGAGTAGGTATATATGCTCTCGAAGGGGATGATCCGGAACACATCCTCCCGGGAAACCACGATACTCCCCTCCGTCAGACCGTTGGCGGTATAACGCATGGGAAACCGGGGTGAAACCTCCGGATCCACATATTCCACGCTGATATGGTCAAAGGAAGCATAGTTTTTCAGCATTTTCGCTTCATTTGTATCCGCTGCGTCCTCCTTCTTGAAGACATAGATCACCACATCCTGATCCAGCGTCTCCAGGAAGCCCTTCGTCTCCTCCGTCAGAAGATGGAATTCCTTCATGGTCACATCAAATTCCGTCACGCTGTCCGGCAGCAGCTCCGCAGTCACATTCAGTCCCACCACTGCAAGGAGTGTTCCCACCAACCAGATCAGACGTCCGGCCCGAAGCTTCGGATCTCCGCCGTTTCCGCTTTGATACCGTTTCAGCCGAAGCACCGTAAAGATCAGAAATGCCGTACCCACGGACAGGAAATAGAGAATGGACCTGAGGGATATCACACCGGATTCCATCGTTATGAATCGTGCCTGGAAATGAAATGCTCCCAGGATCTTCTGCAACACCGGAACTCCCAGAAGCTCACCGAAGCCTCCCATGGTGTAAACCACAAAAAGTGCCACCGCCGTGGAAACCGCAGCGATCACCACATTATTGGTCAGAGAAGACAGGAAAAGGCCCACGGCAACGGCTGCCATTCCGTAGAGAATATATGCCAGAAGGGTTGTATAGGCTTCCGCAATGGCCACATCTCCGTAACCGGAAAGGATCAGCGGGAAGAATGCCGCTGCAACCACCGGGATCAGGAACAGGGTCAGCATGGCCAGATACTTTCCCATCACGATCTTCGCGAGGGATACCGGCGCCGTGAAAAGCAGCTGATCCGTCTTGTCCCGAAATTCCTGTGCAAAGCCGCGCATGGTCAGGATCGGGATGGTGATGGAGAAAAGATAGACCACCGAAGCAAAGGCATAGTTCACATGCGCCATACCCTGATACAGATTCATCACATAAAAATATACACCGAAGAAGAACAGGGACGCCGCCAGATACAGGAATCCGATCACACTGCAAAGGGCGGAGCGAAGTTCTCTTTTCCAGATACTAATCATCCTCTCCCTCCTCCTCTTCCAGCCTCTTCTCTGCAAGATATGCTTCTTCCGTGGCACGGAGAAATACATCCTCGATGTCCTCGGTTCTGTGCTGCATTTCCAGGATCGGAAGCCCCGCTTCGGATGCTGCATGGAAGAAGGCCTCTCTCAGGTCTTCATCCTTCTTCTCCGCAAGCAGGAGCCGTACGCCATCCTCCGCAGAAGCAAAGGTTGCCTTTCGTCCGGGAAATTTAACGGACAGGAGCTTTCTCACCTCGGCTCCGCTGCCCTTCAGCGTCACCTCCAGAACCCCGGCTGAACCCGTGATCTCATCCATACCGCCGGAAAGCACCAGACGGCCTGCTGCGATGATCAGGATCTCATCCACTTCCTTTGTGATCTCGGACAGCACATGGGAGCTTACGATCACCACCCTGTTTCTGCCCAGTGAACGGATCATTTTTCTCATTTCCACCAGCTGAACCGGGTCCAGCCCGTTGGTCGGCTCATCCAGGAGCAGGATCTCCGGGTCCCCCATCAGGGTTGCCGAGAGTCCGACTCTCTGACGAAATCCCTTCGACAGCTGTCCGATGAGACGGTTCCTGACGGAATGGAGATTTCCGATCCGGACTGCCTCCTCCACAGCATCCTCCCGCTCTCCCCGTGGGATCCGGCGAAGCTCTGCCTGAAACCGAAGAAACTCCTCTACCGTAAGCTCCGGATACAGCGGCGGCTGCTCCGGAAGATATCCGATCCGCCGCTTCACCTCCGTGGGTTTCTTCCCCAGAGAGATGCCGTCCACCAGGATTTCTCCCGAAGTAGGCAGAAGATAGCCTGCCAGAAGCTGGAGGGTGGTTGTTTTCCCGGCGCCGTTCACTCCCAGAAGGCCATATACCTTTCCGGATTCCAGAACAAAGCTGACATCCTTTAACGCCTGTACCGTTCCATATGATTTTGTGAGATTCCGAACCTCGACCATATCATTGCTTTCCTTACTGTTATACTGTTGAAGAGCCTGCCCCTCAGGCCCGTCCGTTGCACGCACATAGGGACAGTCCCCCGGCTCCATGGATCCGAAACGACCGGAACCAAAGGGATCTGTCCCCATATCTTTCATATGCCTGTATACGCTTCTCCGATATCCGTATTATAATTCCAGATCCAGCTCGATGGGACAATGATCCGACCCGAAGATATCACTGTGGATCTTCGCATCCCGAATATGATCCTTCCATTCCTCTGATACCAGAAAATAATCGATCCGCCAGCCGGCGTTCCGCTCCCTGGCATTAAACCGGTAGGACCACCAGGAGTATGCATCCGCCATATCCGGATATTTATATCGAAATGTATCTATGAAGCCGCTGTTCAGAAGATCCGTCATCTTCCCCCGTTCTTCATCCGTAAAGCCCGGATTATGATGATTCGAGGCAGGATTCTTAATATCGATCTCCTGATGCGCCACATTCATATCTCCGCAGATGACCACCGGCTTCTCCTTCCGGAGTCCGGTCACATACCTGCGGAAATCATCCTCCCACTCCATACGGTAGGAAAGACGTTTCAACTCATTCTGCGAATTCGGAACATAGGCCGTCAGCAGGAAGTAGCTGCCCATATCCAAGGTGATCAGCCGGCCTTCCTGATCATGCTGTTCCAGGCCCATTCCAAGGACCACCGACCGGGGCTCCTCACGGGTAAATACCGCCGTGCCGGAATAGCCTTTCCTCTTAGCGAAATTCCAGGTCTGATGGTATCCCGGCAGTTCCAGCTTCAGCTGGCCCTCCTGCATTTTGCTCTCCTGGATACAGAAGACATCTGCGTCCAGCTTACGGAAGGACTCCTCAAAGCCCTTTCCGACACAGGCCCGGATCCCGTTTACATTCCAGGAAATCATTTTTATCAATGCCATAACTTCAACCGCCTATCGTTCCACCGGCTTCTCGCTCAGATCCACCGGCTTCGGCTCCTCCTTTGGTTCTTCCGGAAGTGTCAGATCCAGAGAATCTGCGATCTCCTTCAATGCCTTGGCCGATGCCATCAGCTTCGTGATCTCCTCTGCATTCAGGGCGATGGGAACTCTCTCCTCCACGCCATCCGCACCGACGATGGCCGGCATGGACAGGCAGATATCATTCAGCCCGTACTGACCTTCCATCAGGCTGGATACCGACAGGATGGATTTCTCATCTCTGGCGATGACCTCACAGATCCTGGTGATGGCCATGGCTACACCGTAGTAGGTAGCCTTCTTACGATTGATGATCTCGTAAGCGGAATTCTTAACCATTTCCTGAATATGACGCTCTGACTGATCGTGATTGAAATGTCCGCGCATCTCGCAGAACTCCGAAAGCGGGATACCGCCCACCATGGCACTGCTCCAGGCAGCCAGCTCGCTGTCTCCGTGCTCTCCGATGATATATGCATGCACGGTACGATTATCCACATCCAGATGCTCACCCAGCATGGTCTTCAGACGAGCCGTATCCAGTACGGTACCGGAACCGATCACGCGATGCGCCGGGAATCCGGACAGCTTCTGAGCCACATAGGTCAGAATATCCACCGGGTTTGAAACGATCAGAAGCACACCCTCGAAGCCTCTTTTGGAGATCTCCGGAATGATGCTCTTGAAGATAGCCACATTCTTCTGAACCAGCTGTAATCTGGTCTCACCGGGCTTCTGTGCAGCTCCGGCTGTTACGATAATGATCGATGCATCTACGATATCATCATAGGTTCCCGCATAGATCTTCATGGGCTTTTTAAAGGGAACGCCGTGGCTGATATCCATGGCCTCGCCCTCTGCCCTGTTATGATCCACATCGATCAGAACCAGCTCCTTGAACAGCCCTGACTGCATCAGTGCAAAGGCTGCCGATGAGCCTACAAATCCGCAGCCGATGATGGCCGCCTTGCGGATATCCACATTCTTACTTACTACACTACTCTCGCGGATCTTCTTCATAGAACCCTCCTTTTACTGCGCACACCATCTGTCATACATTTTACAACACTGCCTATCGTTCCGGGATCCGTGCCACATGCTGAAGAATCCCCCAAAGCATCATCATCAGTCCGAAGGATGTCATACATGCCGTGAAATCCGTGATCAGATAAGCTCCAAACAGTCGAAGCACCCATCCTACTACCCAGAACACCATCGGATTCAGCAGGATATACCACTTCGGAACCCGAAGCCGCTGCTTGATGATCTGATGAATGAAGGGTACGGATGTACATACGATCATGATAACCGATAATACATAGAACGGAATGGAAATGTAGAAGAACACCTCATCCACCACCGCCAGCATATCCGCTCCCATCAGTGAAGTGGAATAAAGTTTCTTGTAAAGGATCGGAAGGATACATCCCTTCGCATGGAGAAACAGTGTAGCCACCGTTGTTGCAATGCCGCCGATCTCAAAGACCTGAGCCATACGGATCGTCCATACATCCTTACGACTTCTGGTAAGCCGGATCTGACGGATTGCCTCCTTCATGCCGGTATACAGCAGAAACACAGCAACCGCCGCAATTAAAAATGACGCCTCATATCTCCATGCGGCAGCCTTGGCCCAATTGCTCTGAACCACTCCGTTTGCCACATTTCCCTTTCCGCAGGCGCCCATCAACCAGTCACTGATCATAAGCAATGCCGTGCCGCTCATCCCAATGACGAGATTATGCATAACCCCATGCTTGTTCTTCATCCCAACGCTCCTTCACACCTTTGTTGAATGTCTCTTTCGGATCCTGATTTCCGAAGAAAGACATACTACCACACACTTCATATCATACTATTTCCATGGTTTTCGGTCAATCAAAAAATGCCCCCTTCGGGGCATTTTTTGTTGCACACTATGGTACGATCAGCTCGGTCACATGATCAGCCGCTTCCTCCACCGTATCCTCTCCCTGCAGTGTATATGTAAGGAGAACGATCAGGTCATCCTTGCGGATTGCGAACTGTACTCTCCGTCCGTAGCCTTCCTTCTCTTCCGGAATCTCCACGGTTGCATATACCTTGCCGAGATACTTCACATTTTTGACCTCAACATCCTTATAGGCTCTGGAGGAAAGCTCCAGATACTCTCTGGCTGTCATATTCTGCATATAGTAGAGCTTCGGATTGATATAGGATACGATGAGATTGGTTCCCGTATCCTTCCTGTATGCGATACAGCATGTCATGGTCTTTACGGAATAGGGGCTTACCACTCCGTACCAGAGGTCATTCACCTCGTCCTCCGTAAGTCCGGTAGCTTCCGCAACCCCCGGTGCATCATAGAACTTCCATATATCATCGGACTGGATCGCAAGACCGATAAAGGGATTGTAATACATTCCGTTCTCGTAGGTGCCGGCGATGGTGGTCCCGGTAGAAAGCTCCGTCTCCAGATCATTTCCGTTGATCGGTGTCCCGGTGGACAGCTCGATATCCTCCGCCTCAGCCTCTTCCGTGGTCTCCTGCTTCGGGGTTTCCCCCTTCGTAACCACTTCCGTATTGAAGGTGGGGGATACGTACTTCTCCTGTTCCGGTTCCGTCTCCGCACATGCAGACAGACCTATGAGCATTACCGTAGCGATCAGCACCGCTGCTATTTTCCTCTTTCTGTTCTGCATATCATCCTCCGTATATCAAAGAAGTCCGAATCTGATTATTTGGACTCCTTTGCTTCCTTGCCAGAATCCTTATCCTTGGAATCCTTA
>CADBOW010000210.1 GCA_902796375.1 uncultured Lachnospiraceae bacterium
ACGGATCGGAAGATGGAAAGGTGCGATATGCTTTCCGTACATATCCTGCAGTCCCTGTACGATCTCACGGAAGCTGGCCTTGTCGTCATCCATTTCCGTAACAAAGAACATACGCGGAAGTTTACGCTTCTCACAGAGATCCCATGCACGCTTCGTTCCCACCTCGATTCCCGACTTACCGGAGATGACGATCACGGCTGCATCCGCAACTGCGACTGCCTCCTCTGCTTCTCCGATGAAATCCTGATAACCCGGAGTATCCAGCAGGTTCACCTTGATCCCGTCCCATTCGATGGGAACAACCGTTGTTCTGAGTGAAAAACCGCGTTTGATCTCTTCCTTCTCATAATCACTGATGGTATTTCCGTTTTCCACGGTTCCCATCCGGTTGGTCTTTCCGGCCAGATAAGCGATGGCCTCCACCAGAGATGTTTTGCCACTTCCCCCATGTCCCAGCAGGACGACATTTCTGATCTTGTCTGTTGTAAATACGTTCATTTGCTACCTCCCCATGTGTAATAAAATGGTTTAAAGTTCAATAGCGGTTCCTACGGGCAGATGCCGGATTCCGAACAGCCGGCCCACAGTCTCGCCAAGATCGGCAAAGGTGTTTCGTATGCCGATATTACGTGCTTTTCTCTGCTTTCCGTATAGAAGCACCGGTACATACTCCCTGGTATGATCCGTTCCCGTATAGGAGGGATCGCATCCGTGATCCGCGGTAATGATCAGCAGATCCTCCTTCTCCATCCGGTCCAGGATCTCCGGCAGCCGCCTGTCGAAAGCTTCCAGGCCCGCCTTATACCCCGGTACATCTCTTCTATGTCCCCAGGTGGAATCAAATTCAACCAGATTCGTGAAGATCAGACCCTCCTTCTCCGTCTGCATCACCTCCAGTGTGCGATCCACACCATCCTCATTGCTCTTTGTCTTATGTGCGGTCCGGATCCCGCAGCCCGAGAAAAGATCATTGATCTTCCCCACGGAGATCACCGGAACGCCGGCCTCCGCCAGATAGACCAGCAGATTATCCTCTCCCGGAGGAATGGCATAATCATGCCGGTTTGCGGTCCGGACAAAGCCTCCACCCTCTGCCCTTATAAACGGCCGGGCTATGACTCTGGCCATCAGATCCTTCCCCATCAGCAGCTTTCTGGCCGCCGCACAGATCTCATATAGCCGCTGCAGTCCGAAGGTCTCCTCGGAAGCCGCGATCTGGAATACGGAATCCTGAGATGTATACAGGATCGGTTTCCCCGTCCGCTCATGCTCTTCTCCCAGCCGCTCGATAATGGCCGTCCCGGAATCCACACAGTTCCCCAGCACTCCCGGGATCCCGGTTTCCCGAACGAAGGCATCCACGATCCGATCCGGAAATCCATCCGGAAATGTCTGAAAGGGTTCCTTCGTTTCGATCCCGATCATTTCCCAATGGCCGGTGACCGAATCCTTTCCGTTGGACAATTCCGCCGCTTTTCCGTAAATCCCCACGGGATCCGGCACAGAACCGATCCCGGCGGAAACCCCGTCGATATTTCCTATTCCCAGCCTTCTCAGGTTCGGAATGCTCATGTCCGGAAATGCTTCGGCGATATGCCCCAGGGTATCCACCCCGTGATCACCGAAATCCTCCGAATCCGGCATGGCTCCGATGCCAACGCTGTCCAAAACGATCCATATGACACGCATGCTCCTGTCCTCCGCCTTCATGAATCCCTGTTCAATCCCTCCGTCCCGGGAAGAACGAATCGTCCGTCCCGGATCAGATCCGTACTGCTTCCGTCTGGATAAACCGCCGCGATCCTTCCGATCTCTTCATAAGGGATCGTAATATCCGTATGACAGTTGAAATATGCCTTCTCCGGCTCTTTATCCCGAAGAAGCGAGAAGGTATTCTCTCTGGATACGATCTCCTTTCCGTCCGGATTGAAGACCGCCGTTTCCTCGGAATGGCTGTAGCAGGTATCTCCCACCGCAAAATGCGGCCCCGTCTTCTCAACGATCAGGATGGGCAGCTTCCCCAGGATGTCATACTTCTTCGCCATCCGGTAAGCCGGTACGTTGGTTCCGATGGCGAATTCCCCGATGGGAAGTGTATCAAAATGGAACAGGATATTCTCCCGGATATAATTCCTTCCCGCCTCCGGATCCTCGTAATTCCCGCATCGGTAATCCGTGATCACTCCGTCCCGGAAATGCAGCTCCAGATCCCGGAAGAAATACCCGTTCAGATAGACCCCCGTCACATGAAGCACGCCCTCCGTTCCCTCCAGAACCGGCGAAGTAAAGACCTCTCCCAGAGGGATATTCACATCTGCAACACAGTTCTCAAACTGCGTCTCCTTCTCCGGATGCCGGAGTGTCCGCATTTTCACCTTCATTTGCGTCCGGTTCTCACCGCACCCTTCCACCAGGATATGATCCGCCGGATCCATAACATCGATCAGCATCTGCTGAAGCGGAAGGTAGGTATCATTTTCCAGCGTATTGATCCGGACCGTATCCCGGAATATCTCTTCAAACCTGTCTCCGATCTCGGGCATGGGATAGGAAATGATCGCAAAGCTGTAGCTGCTCCCGGGGAGATAACCCTCCAGCAGCTGCCCCTGTTTTCCGGTCAGCTCCGTAGACAGAGCTCTCTGTTCATCCGAAAGCCGGATGATCCCCTCTTTGGATTCCGGCAGGAACAGCTCCTCTCCGAAGGTTTCAATCCATACCGGTCCCGCATATCCGGGGAGTTCCTCCTTCAGACTCTCATATACTGTCCTCTGGGCCGACAGCTTCCGCTCCATATATCTCCGGCCGAGAAACAGCGCTTCGTCCATTCTGTGGTCATAATCAAACTGCCGTGATACCGGCGTGGAGATCACGCCCCTTCGTACCACGCCTTTCCGGTTCAGCCGGCTTCCCGCCGCCCGGTTCAGGATCGGCTCCAGCCCCATATCCCGGAGCTGCTCCACCAGCCGGCGCACCATCCGTTCCATCCCGATGGGATACCGTATGGATACCCGGTCCTTGCCGTCAAAGGGAACCCGCATGGTCTCAAAGCCCCGTCGAAATCCCCGGGCGAGGGTTCGGGCCATGGCATCGATGTCCTCCTCCGGCAGAGAGGAAAGATACTGTGAGATCCGAAGCTCATTTTCGGAAATATACTCTCCGTATTTATAGAGATAGACCGGATCCGCCAGGTCCTCCTGCATCAGAACCTGATACAGGGTATTTTTCTCCGGTTGAAAGGAAGCCCGGACCGACTCGCCTGCGATCTCTTCCGCATAATCCTCCGCATAGTATACCACGCACTCCCGGATCCTCTGTTCCGCTGGTGCGCCGTCCTGACAGAACTTTCCGTAGATTTCCAGGAAAAGCTCCGACAGGGTAACGATCATAAAAAGGTTTCCGTCAAACAGATACTGAGGGAAGCTGTAGATCTCCGCCTGAAGAAAGGACAGCACCTCTCCGTAGGTTCCCAGCGAGGCTGCCTGCTCCGGATTGGAGAAATCCGTCTCATAGGCATCCCCTGTCAGGGGCGCATAAAGCCTCCGGTTGATCTCCTCCCACTGTGCTCTGCTGATGGAACTCCACTCGGAAACCACCGGTCCCTCCGGCTGAAAGATGCCTTCTCCCAGCTGATCCAAAACAAAAAAGCAGGAACCAAGATAATCACAAACCGCCTTAAAATAAGCAGTCAGTGACACCCTGATCTCTGCCGGGATCTGACCTGCAAGCTCTGCAGCAATATCATCTTTCATTTCCAGGATTCTGCCACGCACAAGTCCCAGGCGCTCCAGCAGCTCCTCTCTCATTTCCATCATACAAAATACCTTCTGTCCCCAAAATAATTAGATAAGATATAAGATCAAAAGCAGAAACAGAGCGATCAGTGACAGAATCACCGTCACCCGTTTCGCATTATTGTCCCCTTCAACCATGTGGAAGGAATGAATGCCGAATCCCAGCCCGGTAACCGCCATAACCACGGACATGAGCATCAGCACACTCACACGATCCGAAATCTCTCCCCCGCGGATCGCACTGTAAATGATACAGCCTGTGGTTATCAGAATGGAAAGGGCCCCAAAGATCAGGGAAATGACTGTATCCACCGCCATCTGATCATCAGCGAATTTATACTTCTTCCTTTTTAATCTTCGTGGTGAAAACACAGTCCCATTCCTTACCCGTTCCGGCAGACAGCTGCCTTTTTTAGATCACAGACACTTCCGGATCTCATCCAGAGATGAAATCCCCTGCTTCTCCATGAACGCTTCGATCCCCCGTATGATCTCCGCCGTTGCAAAGGGATTTCTGAAATTTGCCGTTCCTACGGACACCGCCGAAGCCCCGGCCATAATGAACTCCATCGCATCCTCCCAGGTGGCGATCCCGCCCATTCCGATCACCGGAACATCCACTGCATGGCATACCTGATAGACCATGCGCACTGCGATGGGTTTGATCGCCGGGCCGGATACTCCTCCCGTCCGGTTTGCCACCGCAAAGCTTCTTCTGTGAATGTCGATCTTCATTCCCGTCAGTGTATTGATGAGGGAAAGGGCATCCGCGCCGCCTGCAACAGCTGCCCGGGCCATCTCCGTAATATCCGTAACATTAGGCGAAAGCTTCATGATGATCGGCTGCTTCGCCTTCTGCTTCACCATGGATGTGATATGCTCCAGTGCCTTCGGGTCCACGCCGAAGGCGATACCGCCCTCTTTCACATTCGGACAGGATACGTTGATCTCAAGAAGATCCACCGGTTCCTCCTGCAGGCGCTCCACAACTCCTACATATTCCTCCTCCGAATGTCCGCAGACATTTACTATGATCCTGGTATCCTTCTTCTTCAGAAATTCGATGTCCGTCTTCAGAAATTCCTCAATCCCGGGATTCTGAAGCCCCACGGCATTCATCATTCCTCCGTAGGTTTCTGCGATCCTGGGGGTGGGATTCCCCTGCCAGGGAGTCAGCGCCACGCCCTTGGTGGTTACCGCTCCCAGAAGACTTACATCCGTGAATTCATCGTATTCTATTCCCGACCCGAAGGTTCCGGAGGCTACCGTCACCGGATTCTTCATGGTCACTCCGCAGATTGTTACTGATGTATCGATCATTACAGCTCCACCTCCTCTGCGAAGAATACCGGTCCGTCCTTGCAGACTCTTCTGGTATTAACCTTAAAATGCCGGTCCACCTCTGCCGTCTTGCAGACACAGGCAAGGCAGGCACCGATCCCGCAGGCCATATGCTCTTCCAGAGAAAGCTGGGCCGGCAGATCATTTTCATATGCATAACGCTTAACCGCCCGAAGCATGGGTGTAGGGCCGCAGGCGAAGATCATATCTCCCCGGAGATTTTCCTCTCTCGCACAGTCCACCACATTTCCCTTCCGACCCACGTTCCCGCTGTCACTGGTGATATGAACCGTTGCCACCTTATGGAAGTCATCAGCCATAAATGCTTCATCCCGGTATCCCAGGATCACATGCAGCTGTTTTTTGGAAATCCCCTGTGCCGCAAGCCGCTTCGCCAGCTCCAGCATCGGCGGGATCCCGATACCGCCTCCCATCAGAACCGGCTCGTGGCAATCCAGTGTAAATCCGTTGCCCAGGGGGCCCATCACAGTGATCATTTCACCGGAACGAAGGCAGGAGAACTCTGCGGTTCCCGCTCCTACCACACGATAAACCAGGCGGAAGGTTCCCTTCCCCGGATTGATCTCACAAAGACTGATCGGACGCGGAAGAAGCCGGGAAGCATCCCGTGAAAAAAGCGACACAAACTGCCCCGGTACCGCTTCCTTCGCGATCTCGGGTGCCTTCAGTGTCATACTGTAAATATCTTCCGCAATTCGGCTTTGGTTTACAACCTCCGCTATGATCATATGTTTCTTCATGATTCTCTCCGTAATTCCTGATCCTTATTTTGTTCCAAGCGCACCGCGGATATCATCCAGCATATCCACAACCGCCTGACGGGACGCATCTGCAAAATGCGCCTCTCCGAACTTACTGTATTCCGACTTGGTATGTGCTGCAATGATGCCTCTGGAAGAATTGACGATGGCTCCCAGTCCGTCCTCATTGAAGAAATCCACCAGATCCTTTCCCTGTCCGCCCTGTGCACCGTAGCCCGGTACCAGGATATAGGTTTTGGGCATCAGCTTGCGCAGGATTCTTCCCTGTTCCGGGTAGGTTGCTCCCACTACGGCTCCCACATTACTGTAGTCACCGTCCATGGAGGTTTCGCCCCA
>CADBOW010000211.1 GCA_902796375.1 uncultured Lachnospiraceae bacterium
CATTCCTTTCGCCATGCGTTGTCACCCCTTCTTTTCATTTTTTCTGAATATCGTATCCAGCTCGTCGGTCAGATTCTTCAAGGTCTGAACCACCTTTTTGTAATCCATCCGCTTCGGCCCGATGATCCCTATGGTTCCCTTCGCTCCCTCCGGCAAAGCATATGTCGAGGTTACGATCGAGTAATCCTTCATGTTCTGAACCGGGGACTCTTCGCCGATATAGATCTGAATACCATCGCCGTCCTCATCCTGATTCATCGTCTGATCGATCAGTGATTCAAGCCCGTTCTTGTCTTCCAGTGTCTCCAGAAGTGCCGAAGCCTTGTTCACATCTCCCAGTTCACCATACCGAAGGATATTGGAAGTTCCGCTGGTATAGATCTGCATTTCCTCTGCCTGATGAACCGCATCCACGATCCCTTCAAAGACATTTTCCAGAATATCCGCATACTCTCCGGCCTGCCTTCGCATGGCCTGCATCAACTCAATGTTGATCTCGTTCACGGATGCTCCCGTAAGAAATGTGTTCAGCAGCAGATTCAGTTTCAGAACCTCCTCATTACTGAGGGGCCTGTTCACATGGATCAGCTGATTCTTCGCAACATTATCTCCGACGACGATGACTGCAACCAGATCTTCCTCATCCACCTGTGAGAGCTGTATAAACTTCACCTGACGGTTCCTGAGCTGCGGGGAAGACACCATGGTGGCATACTGTGTATTATACGCCAGCACCTTCGCCACCTGCTTCAGCAGTGACTCCAGCTTGTCCACCCGCTCCAGTAACGCGCCATGCTCCTGGATACCTTCATTCTTTTCCGCCATCATAGCATCTACATAGAACCGGTAGCCCTTATCCGTGGGAATCCGTCCGGCAGACGTATGCGGCTGAATGATGTATCCCATCTCCTCCAGATCCGACATTTCATTCCGTATGGTAGCGGAACTCAGATTCAGATCCGTATATTTGGAAATGGTACGGCTCCCAACCGGCTCGCCGGTCTCCAGGTAGTTACTGATGATCGCCTTGAGGATTATAACCTTTCTTTCATCGAGCCTTGTTTCCTGCTCCATTCCATCACCATCCTCATATTTAGTTGTTCGTTAGCACTCATTTATTTTGAGTGCTAATCACTAAGAATAATCTATCACTCCACCTCCCCCTTTGTCAAGGAAAAGGTGAGTGTTTTTTCCATGTTTTTTCCTCTAATGATCCAGCAGAAAATCAGCCAGGATCACGTTGCTGATATCGATCCCCGCATCCGTCAGCATTACCCTGTCTTCCTCCAGTCTGAGAAAGCCGTCATCCACATATTTGTTGATCACGGGGCCGTACACATCAAACATTTCCTTATTAAATCGTTCCTTGAAATCCGTCCGGCTGACCCCCCGTATCATACGGAGTCCCAGGAACATGTACTCCTCCATGCGGCGATCTATATACATGGCTGTATTGTCGCAGCGAAGCTTCAATGTGGCAGCATCATACAGCTGCAGCAGATCCACGTCCGGTGTCATCAGCTTGGCCACCTCGCTCATCAGTTCCAGATAGTCATCCAGATCCCGGAGATTGGAAAACCTTTCTCCCTTAAAGAGGGATGCAGCTCCCAGTCCGAAGCCGATGTATTCACCGCCGGTCCAGTAAACCAGATTGTGTCTGCATTCGAAGCCCGGCTGACAGTAATTCGAGAATTCATACCGCTCATACCCGTTGGTCCGAAGGATCTTCTTCGTCATGGCATACATCCGGCGGTCCACCTCTTCCTCCGGCAGCATTCCCAGAAGATTCTCATCCTGGGCCAGCTTCGTTCCCTCCTCTACCTGCAGGGAATATGCGGAAATGTGTTCCGGCCGGTATTCCATCACCCGGGTCAGGGTATCCACATAGGAATGCATATCCTGTCCGGGAATACCGGACATCACATCGATATTGATATTCCGGAAGCCTGCACGGCGGGCGGATGTATAGCCTGCCACAAACTGATCGAAATTATGGATCCGTCCCAGCATTTTCAGCATATCGTCATCTGCGCTCTGAAGTCCGATGGAAAGCCGGTTGATCCCATAGGACTGATACGCCAGCAGATCTGTATATTTCAGAGTCCCCGGGTTGGCTTCGATGGTGATCTCCGCAAAACGATCCACACGAAATACACTGCGGATCTGCGTCAGCTGTGCCTCGATCAGAGATTCGTCCATGGTGGAGGGGGTCCCTCCTCCGATGAAAATGGTCTTCACACTATATCGGTCCGCATAGGGCTGATACAGCTTCATTTCCGTACGAAGCGCATCCATGTACTGCAGTTGCTTGGCATAGATGGTATCGTCAAAGGACAGAAAGTCGCAGTAAAGACACTTCTGAACGCAGAAGGGGATGTGGATATATAAACTGAGGTTTCTTTTCATAACATATTCCTTTTATATTCTTTACGATTCGCACCACTCGTCCGACCGCAGC
>CADBOW010000212.1 GCA_902796375.1 uncultured Lachnospiraceae bacterium
ATGAAAACACAGGAAATCGAAAGAGGATCAGAAATCGTTCTGCAGGACCAGGTGCGGCAGAAATACGAAGAGCTGACGCAGCGGCTGATCCGCAAGGGCATTACCATTACTACCATGGAAAGCTGTACCGCCGGACAGATTGCTTCCCTGATCACGGATACGGAAGGATCCTCCGCGATCCTGAAAGGCGCCTTTGTGACATACAGCAATGAGGCCAAGATCCTGCAGGGAGTGCCGGCCCGGATCATCGAACAGTATGGGGTTTATTCTTCAGAGACATCCCGCGCTATGGCAGAAACCTGCCGGAAAGCTTATCAGGCTGATCTCGGCGTTGGAGTCACCGGAAGTTTCGGGAATGTGGACCCGGGTAACGCAGACAGCATTCCGGGAGAAGTCTTCTTTTCTGTGGCAGAAGAGACAGTGACAAAAAGTTACCATTGCCACGTTCCGCCGCAGCCCACAAGGCTGGCATATAAGCTTTATATGGCAGATGTCATTGCAGATGTGCTGTTGAAACTGCCTGTCCTGAACAGTTGTTGACATATAAAGCATTACAGGATACCATAGGCGTTATAATAATAGCCCCAATAGTATAACCGCAGCAGCTGCAGGCGGGAAATAATGAAAACAGGAGTATTGAAATGAAAAACACTTGTACTTACACCAATCTGTATTCTCATGCCATGGACGCTTATTCGATGCCGGGATTTGTTCCTCAGGTAGTGGATGAAGCATATCTGAAAAACCTGGGCATTACAGCAATGCCTTCTCCGGAAACCCTGCAGAAGCTGACAGAGGGGTCCAGGATCTTTCAGAAACGCTGTGAAGAGAAAACCGTGCTCCCACGTTCCAAAGCAGTCCTGACAGAAGTCGACCCGGATACTCATGATACCACGATCCACAACTACACCGGCAGCTGTCCGACCTTAACATTTGAGATCAATCCTGTTGTAGGATGCAATGTGGGATGCCAGTACTGCCTGGTGACGGACGGTGTTCACGAACAGGAGATCAAGATCTATGATAATTATGATCTTTATGTCCGCAAGCTGCTGAAGGAGATGAACGGTCCTGTGACAGCACCGGTGACAGATGAAGATGTCCGTGAGAAGAACCGACTCCTTTCCGAGCTGGCGGAGGCTATGCAGAAAGCGCCGGAAAAGAAACCGGAGATCGAACGAAAGATTACAGAACTGAGCAAAGGGAAAAACTGGAATCATTATTACTATTTTTCTCCCAAGACCGAAGCTTTTCAGGAACCGACCCTGGTGACCGGCGTTGCCCACCGGATTCTGAAAGAGTTCATTGCTCATTTCGAAGAATGCCCCGATTCCAATGCACGTCTGTTTATTGCATCCAAAGCAGGACTGAAGCATCTGATGTATGAATACGAAGGAGAGACCATTCTGGATCTCTTCATCAAACTGAAGGACAAGATGCAGTATAATGTCAGCGTTTCCATCATGCCGGCAGAGTTCCGTAACATCCTCGAGCCTTATGCGGCTCCGATCGAAGAACGATTGAAAGTAGTGGATGCCTGCCAGGAAAACGGCATCATGTCCAACTCCGCACTGATCCAGCCTATCCTGACTCCTTATCTTACAGACCAACATATTAAGGAGTTCTTTGATCTGCTCCATGCCCATGGCATTATCAATTATAAACCGGAATTTCTGACTGCCTGTATGGAAAACCTGGCTATGCTCGGACAGTGGCTGGGATACTATGACAAAGGAATGGAAAAAGTTCTGTATGAGGATTACATTCAGCCGTCCAATGCTGACCATAAGAAACAGCGCGGCAGAACCGCTCCGGATCGGGCACTTTCGATTGAAAATATTCAGAAGATGATGAAGTATACGGATACGATCGGCATGTCCGTAAGCATCTGTTATTGGGTTCGAAGACAGCTGCATATCACCAATGACATGATCCCGGTGATCAACAGGAACGGATTCCAGTGCCTGGGTTATCAGTCTCAGTTGTTCAGCCATGAATAAGATATCGTCAGACATCGGCAGATCTGCCGAAAATGGATCAAAGATCCTGGAGCCTTACACCAGGATCTTTGCCGATATCCACTCCGATTATATTCCCTACTACCGCTCCTGGTGTCATGATGTACCCATCGTGATCACCAGGGAGCGTGATCGGCAGCTGCACAGAATTCAGGAACTTCTGTACCGCAGCTGCGCTTTTTATGCGGATCATTACAGTGAATATCTGGATGCGATCCCCTATGAAGAGAAAGTGTTGGATCTTCTGGATTATGTCCGGGATATTCCTTTCCGTGCAGGAACCTTTCGCCCGGATTATGTGATCAGGGAAGATGGCTGTATCCTGGTCTGTGAAATTACTTCCAGGTTTTTCGGGAACGGGTATTTTATGTCCTATTTCATGGAGGCCGCGGGAGAAGCATTTGCCAAAGAGGCAGGGATTACAGACCGCGAGTCGTATTTCGAGGAGTTCTTTTCCTACATGGCCTCTCTCAGCCGAGGGTACCGGAAACTTACCGTCCTGAAGAGCGCGGACAAATCTGATTCTATTAAACTCTATGTACCATATTATCGGGCACTCGGGCTGGAGACCGAGATCCTGGAAGCCGGTGAAGTAGAGGAGCGGCTTTCTTCTCTGAACGGACATATGATCATTAGTGCCCTGAACCAGAAGGATCTGCTTTCTTTTTCCATGGATACCCTGAAAACGCTGGCAGATCTGGGGATCCATAATGATTTCCGCACGATCTTTCTTCTGCATGATAAGCGCTTCTTCTACCTGCTGTTCCAGGATCCGTTTACCAGCCGGTTCCTGAACGCAGAAGAAACAGCCTTTCTGCGAAGCCATGTGATCCCGACATATCTGTACGGACGTGATGAAACCGTCTGGGAGGATGCTGCCGCCCGGAAGGATGCCTATATCCTGAAGCACCACTGTCTGGGAAAAAGCGAAAAGGTATATGCTGGCAGCCTGATGGAAGAGCAGGAGTGGAAAGAACTGTTCCAGTCGGCTCAGCTGTCCTCTATGATCCTGCAACCATTCATACGCCAGAAAGTCTTTTCTGCCGGCTGGCAGGGGCAAGAACTCTCAGATTATCTCTC
>CADBOW010000213.1 GCA_902796375.1 uncultured Lachnospiraceae bacterium
CTCGTGCTGCGCCGGAGCCACCTCATTGTGCTCTGTCTTTGCCAGGATCCCCAGCTTCCAGAGTTCCTGATCCAGATCCTCCATAAAGGCTGCCACCCGGGGCTTGATCACTCCGAAATAGTGATCATCCATCTCCTGCCCCTTCGGCGGTCTGCATCCGAAGAGGGTCCGTCCCGTATAGACCAGGTCGGTTCTCTGATTGAAGAGCTTCTGGTCGATCAGGAAATACTCCTGCTCGGGGCCCACGCTGGTATTCACATGGGTTACATCTTCATTTCCGAACAGACGGAGCACCCGCAGCGCCTGACGATTGATGGCCTGCATGGAACGGAGCAGCGGAGTCTTCTTGTCCAGTGCTTCCCCCGAATAGGAACAGAATGCGGTGGGAATGCAGAGGGTATGATCCTTGATAAATGCATAGGACGTGGGGTCCCATGCGGTATATCCCCGGGCCTCGAAGGTTGCCCGAAGTCCGCCGGAGGGGAAGGAGGATGCATCCGGTTCGCCCTTGATCAGCTCCTTGCCGGAGAACTCCATCAGAACCCCTCCGTCCTTTGTGGGTTCGATGAAGCTGTCATGCTTTTCCGCCGTTACGCCGGTCAGCGGCTGAAACCAGTGTGTGAAATGGGTTGCGCCGTGTTCCAGCGCCCAGTCCTTCATTTCATCCGCTACTGCCTCTGCGACCTTTTCGTCCAGACGCACATTTTCATCGATAGTCCGGCGAAGGGATGTATAAACCTCCTCCGACAGTCTCGAACGCATCTCCCGGTCATCAAAGACCATGGATCCAAATAATTCCGGAATATTCGTCTTCTCCATATACGCCTCCTATTTCGGTGGTTCTTCCTCGTTTTTCTTAAATACAAAAAGCTTGCTGATCACATAGTTTCCGATGGTGACCACCACCTGAACTATGATCTTCATAATCTTATCATTCCAGTGAAACACCGTCACTCCCAGGAACATGAGTCCCATATCCATCAGCAGCGTGCTGACACGGGAAAGATAGAACAGGACCGCTTCCTTCAGCACCTGCTCGTTCTTGCTGCGGAATACAAAGGACCGGTTCGTGAAGTAGGCAAAGGTTACCGCCGCGATCCAGGAAATGATATTTGCGATCTGCAGCTGGACGGGATTCTCCGCATCCAGAAACGTGAGCACACACAGATAATATACTCCGAGACTGACCACCGTGGTAAGTCCTCCGATGATCAGATACCGGATCAGTTCACCGTATTTTTCAAATAATTCTTTCATCTTCATTTCCGTTCCGAAATAATGTATCTGGGACGTCCTTTCACTTCTTCGTAGATCTTGGAAATGTAATAGCCTATGATCCCCAGTGCCAGCATGATCACACTACCGGTAAATGCCTGCAGGATGATCACCGTGGTAAAGCCTTCCACCGATGTGCCTGAGAAATACTGGACTATGGTGATCACCGTCAGCACAAATGCCAGAATAAACATCAGGACCCCGAGGATCGTGACTACCTGCATGGGCATGGAGGTAAAGGATGTGATATTGGAGAGGGCATATTTAAACAGTCCCCGGGTGGACCATTTGGACTCCCCTGCCGCTCTTTCCTGAACATCATATTCCACCTGTGCCGTCTTAAAGCCCACCCATGAGGAAAGCGCACGGAAGAAGGCGTTCTTCTCCCGCAGATTCCGAAGCACCAGAACCGCCTTGCGGTCCAGCAGCTTGAAATCCGACGCCCGGCTGAGATCCACTCCGGTGGCGCTGCTGATGATCCGGTAAAATGCCTTTGCTGACAGGGAATGGAAGACTCCTTCCTTTCCTCTGGAGGATTTCACCCCCTCGATCACCTCATAGCCCTGTTCCCACAGCCGGTACATTTCCACCAGCTTCTCCGGGGGATGCTGCAGATCACAGTCCATGACCGCCACGCAGTCGCCCTCCACCTCGGAAATACCAGCCAGCATCGCAGCTTCCTTTCCGAAATTCCTGGACAGGCAGACGCCCTTCACCTTAAGCTCCTGCTCCGACAGCCGGGAGATCTTCTCCCAGGTATCGTCCTTGGATCCGTCGTTCACAAACAGGATCTCATGGTCGATGGACTCCTCTGTCAGGATCCGGTGAATGGTCCTTGCGGTCTCCTCTATAACACTTCCTTCATTGTATGCCGGGATTACAACCGATAGCATATCTCTGATTTCCCTTCGATCAAACATAAATCACAAGCGAATCGAGTAGGAGGGGGTCCCTCCTACTCGATGTCGCCAGTGCGAATTTTAACACAAAATCACACTCTCTTCAAGAGAAGGATATCTGTCACCGGATCACTCTGTGAAAAAGACATGATTTCCGATGATATTATAGTCCGTCAGCTTTGTTATATCGTAGGTCAGGAGCATCCGGAAGCTGACATAGGAGCCGATATTGTTCTTCCCCTTCAGTGCTTCCTTCGCTGCCTTCAACGCGGTTTCCGACCCGCCGGTCTTTATCATTCGCTCGAAGGTCTTGGTTCCCACCACGCTGAACTGGTACGGTGCATAGATCACATCCTTGATGGTCTTTCCGTAACGACCGGATCTCAGCCGGTTCAGAACCACATTTGCCACCGCCAGCTGTCCCCGATAGGGCTCGGCTCCGGCTTCAAGGTAGATCACCGCTCCGAACAGAAGCAACTCCTTCCGCGTCAGCTTAATGGGCGCATTCCAGGTGATATCCGCAGGATCATCATATTCCTTCTCTTTGATATAGATCACCTGCTGGGTCCGGGCGATATTCCATCCACGGATGCAGTAGCTGTCCGCGTTGAACAGATAATACCAGCCGTTGATGCATGCGGTCTGTGAGGTCAGGCCCTTGCCCTTATTTCCGTACCACCACTGACCGTCCTTCTCATGCCATGCGGAGCTTTTCTCCTCTGCCACGCCGTTACTCTTCAGATGGCGTCCGTCCTGATAGCATTCAAAGCCGGGTATACTGACTGCCATTCTTCCGCCCTGGGCCGGCTCGAAATAGTAATCCTTTCCGTCCACGGTTTCCCAGCCGAATTTTGCGGCCCCGCCCTTCTGGGAACGATACCAGTATCCGTCCAGGCCCTTCTGCCAGCCGGCTGCCTTCTTCAGTGCCCCGCCGGGTATGAATACGTAATAGCGGCTCTTCTTGGCAAAAGCCGTCTTCGTATCGTAGCATCCCTTCTCCAGCATGACGCCTGTGGTATAGTCGAAGAAGAACTTTGCTCCCCCGATCTTCTTCCACCCCAGGATACAGGATCCGTTCTTTCGGATATAATACCATTTTCCGTCAACCTGATTCCAGCCGGCCGGAAGGAGATACCCGTCAGCATCAAAGATGTAGAGTTTGGCATCGATCCAGACTCTTGCATTCTTCACATACACCTTCTTATCCTTGGTACCGTACTTCCACTTCTTGCCCTTGAATTTCTGCCACTTGTATTTTACCTGTTTGCTGCCCTTGGCGTAGACTCCCTCTCCCATCTCCTCGCCGATGTAGAAGCCATCGTGATACTGATCACGGATCAGTCCGGATGCGGAGACGTAATACTTCATATTGTCAATGGTATGCCATCCCTTCGGAAGCAGCTTCCCTGTATTCGTATTTCGCACACGGGCGAAGGAATAGGAGTCCTTCGTGATCTTCGACGGAGGCGAGGTCCAGTATTCCCATTTCCATTCTCCGTCTTCCGTAGAGATGGTTTTGGCCTCAGCCGATCCCGTAAACAGAAACACTCCCAGGAACAGAAGCAGCGGGAGAATCCCGTATCGTATCAATGATTTTCCGTATTTCATAGTGTTATTTCAACTTCCCTTATATTTCATGCCGCCTGGTCTGAAGCGACACCTTTCTTTTATACACCGAAACTGTACCGAATGCAACTCTTTCTATTCCGCCGTCACTGTCAAGGAATCTGTTCTGTCACTGTCCGGTTCGTCATCCCCCACCGGAAATCCTTCACAGTCACTATGTAATCCAGCGACGGATTAAATGTAACTGTATAGATCATGGCTATCACCTCTTCTTCCTTGCTCACAGGATACCTGTATTCACCATTGTAACACGACAGACTTTTTTTTAAAACAACGATTTGCCGTTTCCTGTGGCATTTTCCTTACATATCATTTATAATGAACAGGTACATTTTATATTGCAAAGGAAAGACCTATGAATGAGATCATGGACCTCAGGCTGGAAGAGTATAACAGCCTGATAGACGATTATAAAAATATGGAGCAGATCGTAGTACATCTGCTGGACGAAAAGCTAAAGGCAGGAGATATCCGTCCCATGCAGATCGCGCACCGGATCAAGACGCCGGAATCCGTGATGGGAAAGCTTTCCAGGAAGCCGGACAAATACCCCAGCGTCAGATCCATACACGATATTCTCGGAATCCGTATCATATGCTATTTCACGGATCAGGTGGACCAGGTTGCCGCTCTGATCGAAGAGATCCTGGATGTGGACCGGAAGCTTTCCAGCGATAAGAGAGCTTTGATCGAGCCCACCGCCTTCGGATATCTGTCTCTGCATTATATCTGCAGTCTTCCGAAGAGCAGCGACTATCCGGAGACTCTGTGCAGATACAAATTCGAGATTCAGATCCGCACCATTCTCCAGCATACCTGGGCGGAGATCGAGCATGATCTGGGCTACAAGTCGGAATTCAGCATTCCGAAAAATGTGCGCCGGGAGTTCTCCCGTGTAGCAGGCCTCCTGGAGATCGCCGACGAATCCTTCCTTCGGATCCGGAACTCCATCCGGACCTACGAAGAAGAGGTTCGTGAGAAAATATCCACCGACTCCGCAGATGATATGCCGCTCGATCTGATATCCCTTCGGGCTTATCTGGATCTCAGCGAAAGCATGAACCGACTGCTGGCAGACATTGCCGCCATCAACAATTCCAGGATCGTGGAGGCGGATCCGGAATCCTATCTTCAGGACCTGGCATTCTTCAATATCCATACCTTAGGTGAACTGAGGGCCTTCGTGAGAGAGGGCCGGGACGATGCGCTGTTCTTCGCCAGGAAGGCACTGACGGGGATCGCCCTGGACGACCTGGCCTCCATCGTCGGCATCTATTATCTCTGCCGCGCCCGACTGGTCCGGGGAGATTATAACCGGCGTCAGCTGATCGTATTCTTCCTGCTGGGAGACTCCACCCAGAAGCGGGCGGAACAGCATGCAGACCATATCCTCCGGCTGAGGAAGGAACTGGAACAGGATACATAAGAAAGAAGCTTCCTGCGACACCGTATGTTCGGAAACATACGATCTGTCGGCAGGAAGCTTCTCTGCTTTACAGCATCTTCTTCAGATACCGTCCCGTATGAGATTTTCTGTTTTTGGACACCTGCTCCGGCGTCCCGGCAGCAACCACGGTCCCGCCGCCGTCACCGCCCTCGGGTCCCATATCTATGATATAATCCGCCTGTTTGATCACATCCAGATTGTGTTCTATGACGATCACCGTATTTCCGCCGTCCGTCAGTCGCTGCAGGATATCCAGCAGCCGCTGTACATCCGCAAAATGAAGTCCGGTGGTGGGCTCGTCCAGGATATAAATGGTCCGGCCGGTGCTGCGTTTGGAGAGCTCCGTGGCCAGCTTGATCCGCTGGGCCTCGCCTCCGGACAGGGTGGTGGAAGGCTGTCCCAGCTTGATATATCCCAGCCCCACATCCCGCAGGGTTTCCATCTTCCGCTTCACGGAGGGCACCGCATCGAAGAAGCCGCAGGCCTCATCCACTGTCATATCCAGAACCTCATAGATGGTCTTCCCCTTGTACTTCACCTCCAGCGTTTCGCGATTATACCGCTTTCCGCCACAGACCTCACAGGGCACATAGATGTCCGGAAGGAAATGCATCTCTATCTTGATGATACCGTCTCCGCGGCAGGCTTCACAGCGTCCCCCGGCAACATTGAAAGAGAAACGCCCCTTGCTGTAGCCGAAGGTCTTCGCATCCCTGGTTCCCGCGAACAGATCCCGGATCTGATCAAACACGCCGGTATAGGTGGCAGGATTGGATCTGGGAGTCCGCCCGATGGGGGACTGGTCGATATCGATCACCTTGTCCAGGTCGTCATACCCTGTAATGGCATCATGCTTTCCGGGCTTCACTCTGGCCCGGTTCAGATCCCGGAGCAGACGCTTCTTCAGAATCTCGTTGATCAGAGAGCTTTTGCCGGAGCCGGAGACTCCGGTCACGCAGGTAAAGATACCCAGCGGGATCTCCACATCAATATTCTTCAGATTATTCTGCCTTGCACCGTGGATCTTCATCCAGCCCGCAGGCTCTCTCCGCTCCTTCGGCACCTGGATCACCCGCTGATGTGACAGGTACTGTCCCGTAACGGATTCCTTGCATTTCATGATATCCTCTGCCGTTCCGGTGGCTACGATCTCTCCTCCGTGCACCCCGGCGCCGGGGCCCACATCCACGATATAATCCGCCGCCCGCATGGTATCCTCATCATGCTCCACCACGATCAGTGTATTTCCCAGGTCCCGGAGATGCTTCAGGGATGTGATCAGCTTGTCATTATCCCTCTGATGCAATCCGATGCTGGGCTCGTCCAGAATATAGGACACGCCCACCAGCCCGGACCCGATCTGGGTCGCCAGGCGGATCCGCTGTGCCTCTCCGCCGGACAGGGTCCCGGTGGCCCGGCTGAGGGTCAGATAATTCAGTCCCACATCCGACATGAACCGCAGCCGCGCCTCGATCTCCCGCAGGATCTGTTCACCGATCATATTCTGCCGGTCCGTCAGCTCCGTGGTCTCAAAGTATTCCCGCAGCCGGTCGATGGACATCTCCGTGATATCGAAAATGTTCTTGTCTCCGATGGTCACCGCCAGAGACGCCGGCTTCAGACGTTTCCCGCCGCAGGCCTCACAGGGGATCAGCGTCATGTATTCTTCATATTCCGCCCGCATGGCTTCGGAAGAGGTCTCTCTGTACCGCTGCTGGCAGTTCTTAAGAAGTCCCTCGAAGGGATAAAAGAAAACGTTCTTTCTGGACCGCTGGCTCTCATAATAGACCTTGACCCGTCGTCCCTTCGTACCGTTCAGGATCACATCCCTGGCCTCCTCGGACAGCTCTCTCCAGGGCGTATCCAGGGAGAATTTATACTCCGTGGCAAGGGCTTCCAGCAGGGAATGGCCGTAGCTCTTCCTGTCTCCGCTGCTCTGCCAGCCGATCACGCCGATGGCTCCCTCATTCAGGGAACGGGTCTTATCCGGGATCATCAGATCCGGATCAAACTCCTGCTTGAAGCCCAGTCCCGTACAGACCGGGCAGGCTCCGAAGGGATTGTTGAAGGAGAAGGAACGGGGTTCGATCTCATCGATGGAGATCCCGCAGTCCGGACAGGAGAAGCTGTCCGAGAAGGTCATGTCCTCTCTGGTTCCGTCCCCATGGATCACATCGATCTTCACGATACCGTCCGACTGCTTCAGCGCCGTCTCCAGGGATCCTGCCAGTCGAAGTCCGATATCCTCCCGGATCACCAGACGGTCAACTATGATATCGATATTATGCTTCTTGTTCTTCTCCAGCCGGATCTCCTCATCCAGATCATATTGATTCCCGTCAATGATCACCCTGGCAAATCCGCTTCTTTTTGCCCGCTGCAGCAGCTTCTCATGCTCACCCTTCCTTCCGCGGACCACCGGGGAAAGCACCTGAAATTTGGTTTTCTCCGGCAGCGTCATGATACTGTCCACCATCTGGTCCACCGTCTGCCGTTCGATGGTCTTGCCACAGTTGGGACAATGGGGTACTCCCACCCGGGCAAACAGAAGGCGGAGATAATCGTAGATCTCCGTAACCGTTCCCACGGTGGATCTGGGATTTCGATTGGTGGATTTCTGGTCTATGGAAATGGCCGGAGAAAGGCCGTCAATCTTGTCCACATCCGGTTTGTCCGCCTGTCCCAGGAACATTCGGGCATAAGAAGAGAGGGACTCCACGTAACGTCGCTGTCCCTCTGCATAGATCGTATCAAACGCCAGGGAGGATTTCCCGGAGCCGGAAAGCCCCGTAAAAACGACAAACTGATTCCTGGGGATCTTCAGATCCACATTTTTCAGATTGTGCTCCCTCGCACCCTGGATCGTGATATATTTTATATCCTTCATATGTGCTTCCTCTTACCTGTAAGATGCACATATTATAACAAAAGTCTGTGGAAAGTTCAATACATTTTCGAACATACTTTCGGTCTCGAAAATGTCACTCCGAAGGTCAGTCCAGATCCCGCAGGGTCTCCTTCAGCTCCTTGATCTCATCCCGAAGCTGTGCCGCCAGCTCGAAGTTCAGCTCCGCCGCCTCGCGGTTCATGCGTCGGGTCAGACGGTCGATCTCCTTCTTCAGCTCCTTCCGGGACATCTGATCCGGATCCTCCTTTGCAAACCGGGCTCTTCTTCCGGCCGCTGCCTTCTCATCCTCCACACTTGTGGTGATCAGCTCTCTCACCGCCTTCCGGATGCTCTGGGGCGTGATCCCGTTCGCCTCATTATACGCCTCCTGCAGCTCACGGCGTCGATTGGTCTCATCGATGGCATATTTCATGGAATCCGTCATGGTATCCGCATACATGATCACGTGGCCGTCCACATTTCTGGCCGCACGGCCGATGGTCTGCACCAGAGAGGTTCCGGACCGGAGGAAGCCCTCCTTGTCCGCATCCAGGATGGCCACCAGGGTGATCTCCGGGATATCCAGACCTTCCCGCAACAGATTGATCCCCACCAGCACATCAAAAACACCCATGCGCAGATCCCGGACGATCTCCGTCCGTTCCAGCGTATCGATATCGGAATGCAGATATTTTACCTTAACATCCATGCCCCGAAGATAATCCGTCAGCTCCTCTGCCATGCGCTTGGTCAGTGTCGTCACAAGCACCTTGTGGCCTGCGGAGGTTTCCTTCTGAATCTCCGTATAGAGATCATCGATCTGTCCCTCCACCGGTCTCACGTCGATGGGCGGATCCAGAAGCCCGGTGGGCCGGATGATCTGCTCCGTCCGAAGCTCCTCATGCTCTTCCTCATAGGGTCCCGGCGTGGCGGATACATACATGATCTTATCGATCCGTTCCTCAAACTCCTCAAAATTCAGGGGTCGGTTGTCCATGGCCGAAGGCAGACGGAAGCCGAAATCGATCAGCGTCTGCTTCCTGGCCTTGTTTCCTCCGAACATCCCCCGTACCTGGGGAAGGGTCATATGGGACTCATCCACTATCAGCAGGAAATCATCGCCGAAGAAATCCATCAGTGTATCCGGCGGATCCCCGGGCTTGCCCCCTGCCAGGATCCGTGTATAGTTCTCGATTCCGGAGCAGACCCCGGTCTCCCGGAGCATCTCGATATCAAATTCGGTCCTCTCCCGGATCCTCTGTGCTTCCAGCAGCTTATCATGGGCCTTGAACCAGGCCACCCGCTCCTCCAGCTCCTCCTCGATCTCCTTCAGGGCACGCTCCATCTTCTCCGGCGCGATCACATAATAGGACGCAGGGAAGATTGCGGAGAAATTCACATTCCGTTTTACTTCTCCGGTCAGAGGATCGAACTCCGAGATCCGGTCGATCTCATCTCCGAAGAACTCGATCCGGAGGGCATCTTCATTGGTATTCGCGGGAATGATATCCAGCACATCCCCCTTGACACGGAAGGTGCTACGCTTGAAATCCATTTCATTTCTCGTGTACTGCATATCGATCAGACGGCCGATCAGCTCATCCCGGTCCAGCTGCATCCCGGGCCGGAGTGAAACCATCATGGACTTGTAATCCTCCGGATTACCGATGCCGTAAATGCAGGACACGGAGGCCACAACGATCACGTCCTTCCGCTCGATCAGCGCCGCCGTGGCACTGTGACGGAGCTTATCGATCTCGTCATTCATGGAGGAATCCTTGGCGATATAGGTATCGCTGGAGGGTACATACGCCTCCGGCTGATAATAATCATAGTAGGACACAAAATACTCCACGGCATTGTCCGGGAAAAATGCCTTCATTTCCCCGTACAGCTGTGCAGCCAGGGTTTTATTATGGGATATGATCAGCGTGGGCTTGCCCAGGGCTCGGATCACATTTGCCATGGTAAAGGTTTTGCCGGAACCGGTGACTCCCAGCAGAGTCTGGCTCTTCTTTCCGGACCGAAAACCCCGGACCAGTTCTTCAATGGCCCGGGGTTGATCGCCCGTTGGTTCATATGGAGCTTCAAGATGAAATACGGTATCTGACATGAATTCTCCTTTAGCTTAGTTCACATACATAGATTACGGCCGACATTTTCGGAACCACCACGGACATCTGATTATTCTGGGTGATCACCGTCTGGGAATCGATGGAATAGCCTTCCTCCGTGGTCAGCATGATCCGCCGCATGGTGCGGTTGTTGGGCACACCCAGATGCCGGATGTGCAGTTTCAGCCTCTTATCGGAGTAATCATTGTTCAGCACAACGGCCACTGCCTGATTCCGTGTAAAACGCCCGTAGGCGATGCATTTGAATTCCGTATGCAGGAATACCAGAGAGCCTCGCATCAGGGCCGTGTACTGCTTATGGATCCGGATCATCTCCCGATGGAAATTGATCAGATCATGATCCTCAAAGCCCCAGGGA
>CADBOW010000214.1 GCA_902796375.1 uncultured Lachnospiraceae bacterium
CCTGCCGGAAATACTCCGCCTGCCGCCAGCTGGTTTTCCGCCGTGATCCATGCAGCCTCGCCCGCCGTCACCGCCGCTGTTTCATGAAACCGTACAGTGGGCTGAACCCCGATCCCCTGAAGGATCAAATTCTCTCCATTTTGAAAGATGGCTGCGTCGTTGCCGATCGCAGCCCCCTCCACGATACCATCTGCCTTCTTCCGAATATGCTTCAGCACACTCTGCTGCAGAAGCCTTCCTCCTGCAGGTTGAAACAGACGGTCTTCTCCGTTTTTATTCATATCGGATTCTCTTTCTTCTGATGAAACAGTCTGCCGGGAATTACGGAGTCTCCTCCTCCGGAATGATCGGATCTTCCACCTCCGGCATTTCCGGGCCTTCCTCCGGCACCTCGGGACCTTCTTCCTCCGTTGCCTTTTCGGTCTTCTTCTCCGTCTGCTCCTCGGTCTTCTTCTCTGTCTTCTGTTCTGTCTTCTTCTCTGTATCCTTTTCGGTCTTCTGTTCCGTCTTCTTTCCGGCCTTCTTCTCTGTCTGCTCCTCCGTCTGTTCCTCCGTCTTCTTCTTGGCCTTCTTCTCCGTTAATTCTTCCGTTTTATCCTTTTTCTTGCCCTTCTTTTCGGTCTCCGTCTCGCTGGTCTCCGTCTTCTCCGTCGTCTCGGAGGCCTTCGTGGCTGTGGTTGCCTGCACGGGCCCGCGCTTGATCTTCTTCGGAACCATGCTGTAATCGCTCCGGTTGATCAGGATACTGTCCTGAAGCTCCCCGTCATAATATACATATTTCCAAAGCTCTGTTTTATATCCTGTCTTTCCGTTAGTCACAACCTCTTCGGTGCCCGGAGCCATTTCCGGATCATCCTCATACTGAACCTCTTCAGGGATCTCAACCTTCTCTACAATATTATTATCAAAGGAAATGGTCCGCTTCGGATCCCTGTATTCATGACCGTAGACATTTACCGTGATATATCCCTCATCCGTATTGCAGTCGATGTCGATATAGATCGGATGCTCCAGATTGTTCCGGAAGATCAGATCCAGATATCCGCCGGCCATGGTCGCATCATAGGAAAGCGGCACATAATTCACCGGGAGACCATGATAATCTCTCTTTACGATCTCAACCTCAGCCCAAAGCAATGCATTGTATAACGTAGTGGACATCTGGCAGACGCCGCCGCCGACGCCCTGTACCACCTCGTTGTGTACATAGACACCGGCCAGTGCATATCCGTTGCTCTCCTCCACCGGATCGATGGTATAATACGTGGACACCTCTTCCCCCGGATATACGATCTTCCCGTTCATCAGCTCCGCTGCACGGGCGATATTCTGGTTACGTCCGGTATCGCTGAGGCCGAATTCCGTGGTATAGGTTCCCAGAAGATCCGTGATATATGACAGCTCTTTGGTTCCTTCTCCGTCCTTATCATCCACGATGGAAAGCGGAACGGTAAGCGCCGTATGATCCCAGCTGGTGGCCAATGCACCCTCGATCCGCTGCTCACAGGTCTCCGCATCCAGACGAACACTGTCATTTCCGGGAATCACGGATACCTCTTTCTCACTTTTCTTGACCAGCTTCGCATTTGCGGAGCCGTCAAATACCTTTGAGAGCGCACCATTAACAACCGTCGTGATCCTCTCATCGCTGACACTCCGGTTGATCTCAATATCATACTTTTCAGTTTTGGCATTTCGCTCCTTGTACCGTTTCAGAATAGAACCGGTATTTCCGTAGCCGATGGCCTGTCGGACAGCCGTCTCCACATCACCGTAATAACCCAGATCCCCCAGTGTTGTCTCCACATCACCGTACTCACTGGTCAGTGTAAGACCGACCTCCTTCAAAGAATCCTCACGTGCCTCCAGCTTTGCCTTCGCCTCCGCTTCCGTAAGTCCGCTGAGCTCGATCCCGTCCACGAAAATGTGATTCCGGATCTTCAGCTCGTCTGCGGCCTTCAAAGGGAGGGAGGGCAGCCCGGCCATAAGAAATGCCAGCACCAGAACCGATGCCGGGAGCCATTTCTTCCTGCGTCTCATACAGTATCTCTTTCTACACCAGAAGTGCGATCACCATACCTGCAACCAGCAGCAGACAGATCACAGCTGCAACAATACGTACGCTCTTCTTTCTCTTGCTGAAATCTACCATTTTCCTATCCTTTCTCCGGGCCTCCGCAAATCTGCACGGAGCGCCTCTATAATATACTGTTCTACACGTTTCTTTTACGAATGTCAAATCTTTTAAAGAAATGTTCACATTATCCTTCGGTCCGGGTACCCCGTCATTTCGCCGATCTGCAGCAGTCCCGCAGGATGCACTCCGCACATTTCGGCCGTCCCGAGATACACCAGGTCCGTCCCACGGCGATCACCTGGATGTTGTAGAGGATCCACTGCTCCTTCGGCAGGATCTTCATCAGATCATATTCCACCTTCTCGGGATCCGTTTCCTTCGTCAGTCCCAGAAGCCGCGATACCCGCTTCACATGGGTATCCACAACGATGGATGGCTCATGGAAGATATTTCCCCGGATCACATTTGCCGTCTTCCGGCCCACCCCCGGGAGGGATGTCAGCTCCTCTATGGTCTCCGGAACCTCCCCGTCGAAGCGCTCCAGAAGCTCCGCTGCACATGCCCGGATATTCTTCGCCTTGTTTTTATAAAAACCGGTGGAGTAGATGTCCTGCTCCAGCTCCGTCAGATCCGCATTTGCAAAATCCTCGATGGAGGTGTACTTCCGATAGAGCTCCTCTGTCACCATGTTCACCCGGTCATCTGTGCACTGGGCCGAAAGGATCGTGGCGAAGAGCAGCTGCCAGGGGGTTTCATAGTGGAGATAGGTTACCACCTCCGTGCCATATTCCCGGTTCAGAGCCTCCGTTACCTTCGCAACCCGTTCCTTCTTCGTCATGGCATATCCTTCCTTCCCGCCAGATCATTGATAAACTGCTGGGCGGTACGTCCGGAGAATCCGCCGTGAGACATCTCCCACTTTCCTGCTTCCTTCTCCAGCTCCTCTCCCTTCAGGGAAATGTCCGGATTCCGCTCCGCCAGATTTCTGACGATCTCCAGAAATTCCTTCTTGTTCGGCTTCATATACGGTATGCTGATGCCGAACCGGTCCACCAGCGACAGCTTCTCCTGCAGCGTATCTCCCCGATGCTTCTCCAGATCCACATCCGAGGTATCGTTCCAGGTCTCCCGGATCAGGTGACGGCGGTTGGATGTGGCATAGATCAGCACATTGTCCGGCCGGTTCTCCAGTCCTCCCTCGATCACCGCCTTCAGATATTTGTATTCCACCTCGAAATCCTCGAAGGAAAGATCATCCATGTAAATGATGAATTTGTAATTCCGATGCTTCACCGTGGAAATGACTGACGACAGATACTTCATCTGATGCTTATACAGCTCGATCATCCGAAGTCCCTGATCATAATACTCCGTGATCAGCGCCTTGATACTGGTGGATTTTCCGGTGCCCGCATCTCCGAAGAGCAGACAGTTATTTGCCCTGTGCCCCCGCAGAAAGGCTTCCGTGTTATCCCGCAGCTTCTTCTTCTGGACCTCGTACCCGATCAGGTCCGATAAACGCACGTCCTCCGTATTATTGATGGGTTCAAATGCGATCCCGGCGGTTGAAGCCCCGTCCCGGAATTCTCCGATCCTGCCCCGGTCTTCCTTCTCAACCAGACGGAAGGCACGGTTCAGACCGAACATACCAACCCCGTATTTCAGATAAAAATCGGAAATGATCTCCAGAACCTGATCCGCGGCAGGAGACAGCTGTTCCAAATGCCCCGGACGGATCCCCCGGTCCTCCAGCACGCGGCTGATGGCATCCGAAACCTCCCGTACCCGTCTGCTGACATTCCGGTTAAAATTCTGTGCACGCTTGGGAATGGATCTGTAATCGGTGATCACCGAGAAACAATCAATATTCAGCATCTGTTCCAGCTGAGAGAAATCATAGACGAAAAGCTTGCAGAACACCTCCATATCCTGGTGTGCAAAATGCCGCACGCTTCCGTCCCCGATCCCCTGCTTCTCAGCCGTCAGGGAGAAGGGATTTTCATTTGTGATCAGGAGAAAGGTAAGATAATCCCGCCAGAGATTCCTGTCAAAGGCATAGGAGGTTGCGATCTCCAGCAGCTGCCGGATCGCATCATAAATGCGGTCCACCACTGTCTCTCCGGAAACCTGTTTTTCCTGCAGCATAAGCTCAGCATCCGCAAAGCTTCGCAGGATCGGATCTTTCTCCAATTCGTGATACAGCACCAGACGGGATAATTCTTTCTTCATACCGTTCCCTCCAAATACAGACACCAACCGGCAGGATTCTATGAGTTATTGTATAGATATGATACCAGGATCAAAATGTCACGAACCACGTGATATTATTTCCTGAACTTTCTGAGGAAGATACTCTTCACTGCTTCCACCTCACGCATCCGGAGCAGGATCGCAGTTATGAAGAAGACCGCCACGCCGATGATAAACAGGACTCCCACCTCCAGAAGCTGGAACATTTTCCTTTCCAGAGGAAGGAAACCCTCCAGAACTCTGCAGAGCAGGAAAAGAACTACAAACATGACGGCACTGGAGATCGTGGTCTTCACCGCAGACGTGAGGATCTCCCGGCCCTTCAGCTGCTTAACCCGCTTTTTCAGGAATACGGACAGCAGGATCATGCTGGCGATCCCCGCTGCCGAGAATGCCAGTGCCAGACCGTTTGCACCCCAGAGGCGGACAAAGACCATACTGAAGATTACATTTAACAGAAGACATGCCACATTGATCAGCATGGGAGTTTTCGTATCTCTCGTGGAGAAGAAGGCCCGGTTCAGCACCAGCTGCTCGGAATATCCGATGGTTCCGATAGAGTAAAGCAGCATAAAGGTTGCCATGGGGATGATGTCCGAAGCCTTAAATTCGCCCTGGAGATACATGGCACGGATCAGCGGGGTACGCAGTGCGATGATACCCAGCGCTGCAGGAATGGTCAGAAAGAAAACCGTCCGGAAGGACAGCGAGAAATCCGTCCGATACTCCTCCATCCGATCCATAGCATAATGCTCCGACATGGTGGGGAAGATCGACAGTGAAATGGTGGATCCGAAAATGAGAACCGGAAGCTGGCTGATACTCTGCGCATTCTTCATGGAAGATACGGTACTGTCTCCAAGACCGGAGGCAAAATACTGATTCACCAGCAGATTGATATGATTCACCGAAAGTCCCAGAAGCACGGGACCCAGCATGCGGAAGAATTTCCGAATTCCGTCCTGCTTCATATCGATCACCGGCTGATACTTGAAGCCTACCTTGTGCATCGGGCGGATGTGTGCCGCCAGATTTGCCATGGCGCCGATCACCACGCTGATGGAGAAGCCGGCGATACCCAGACCGAACACCTGGGAAAGCAATACACCGAAGGCTACGATGGAAATGTTGTAATAAATGGAACCCAGTGCAGAAGGAACGAAGTTCTTGTAGGACTGCATGATTCCCATGCAGACTCCGGTCAGACACATGAAGAAGCACTGGAAGAACATGATCCGGGTCAGCTTTACCGTCAGATCGAATGCTTCGCCTTCAAACTGCATGAAGAGATTCACCAGCTGAGGCGCAAAGATCTCACCGATCAGACAGAAGACCATGGCAAGGATCGCCACCAGGTTCAGCACCGTATTGGCCATACGGAGACCTTCCTTCTTCTCACCCTTGGCGATATATACCGAGAAAATGGGAATAAAGGCCGTGCTGAGCGCGCCTCCCACCAGGATCGTGTATACAAAATCCGGGATCGTAAACGCAGAAATATAGGCATCGTTTTCGATGCCCATACCGAAGATACTGGAAATGATTATATTTCGGGCGAACCCCACCACGCTGGCTACCA
>CADBOW010000215.1 GCA_902796375.1 uncultured Lachnospiraceae bacterium
CAGGAGGAGCCGGCAGAAACCCAGGAGGAAACTGTGGATCCTCAGGAAGAGACCTGGGAGGAGCCGGGGGAGGAACCCCAGGCAGAGACCTGGGAGGAGCCGGGAGAGGAAACCCAGGCGGAGCCTTAGGAGGAAATCCAGGCGGAACCGCTGAAAAGACATAGACATAAACTACAGTGAAATAAACTGCAGAACAAGAACCCAGGATCATACAAAGGATTTCAGATCAGATGGCAGAGAAAAGAACACTTCCGGACAGCTTCAAACAGGAAATGATCAAAATGCTCGGCGAAGAAGAATATCTTCGATATGAGGCATGTCTTAGGGAATCGCTGCAGCACGGACTTCGGGTGAATACCGGCCGGATGTCTGCTGAGGAATTCCGAACCATATCCCCATGGCAGCTGGATCAGATCCCATGGTGCAAAAACGGCTTCTATCTTTCGGAGGATGCACTTCTGACGCCGCCGTCCAGGCACCCCTACTATTATGCCGGGTTATATTATCTGCAGGAGCCCAGCGCCATGCTGCCGGCAGCAGCACTTCCCGTTGAACCGGGTGACCGGGTCCTGGATCTTTGTGCCGCACCCGGAGGGAAATCCACTGCTCTGGCCGAGAAGCTGAACGGCGAAGGAGTTTTGCTCTGTAATGATATTTCCGCCAGCCGGGCCAAAGCCCTGATCAAGAATCTGGAGCTCTTCGGAGTTCGAAACGCGGTTGTTACCGCAGAGGAACCGGAACGGCTGGCCGCTGCATTTCCGGATTATTTTGATAAGATCCTGATCGATGCTCCCTGTTCCGGGGAAGGCATGTTCCGGAAATCCGCATCCATGATCTCGGATTGGACCATAGAGAAAAGAGCCGAATATGCTGCGATCCAGAGATCGATCCTGCCGCATGCGCTCCGGATGCTCCGGCCGGGAGGAATGCTCCTGTATTCCACCTGTACCTATGCGCCGGAGGAGGATGAGGGCTCTGTTCAGTTCCTGCTGGATCTTCCGGAAGCCCGGGAGAAGGGACTGAAACTGGAACGGATCCCCCTGCTGGAAGGGTTTCTGCCCGGAAATCCGGAATGGATCCCGAATGGCTCTCAGGAACTGGAGTATACCGTGCATCTGATCCCCCACAGAGTTCGGGGAGAGGGGCATTTTGCGGCACTGCTGCGGAGTGAAATACCGGAAGAGGCAAAATCTTCAAAAGACAGAAATACAGATGGATCTTTCTCCGGCAGACGGAGCTCATCTGTCCGTACCGGTGTCCTTCTGCAGAAGAAGCATCCGGAATTTGCTTCCTTTGCCGCCCGGATCCGACGGGACTGGGATCCGGAACGGCTGGTGGATCAGAATGGATATCTGTCCTATGTTCCTGAGGATCGAAGGCTTCGGGAGCTGAGAAATCTTCGGGTGCTCCGTCGTGGGCTGTTTCTGGGAGAGGTGAAGAAAAATAGATTTGAACCGTCTCAGGCACTGGCCATGACACTGTCGCCGGACAGCTTTGATAACTGTCTGTCTCTGTCTCCGTCGGATGAAAGAGTGATACGATATCTTCGGGGAGAGACTTTGGAATATGCGCCGCAGGAGGCGGAGGAGGGCTGGGTACTGGTGACTCTGGGCCGGCTTCCTCTGGGCTTCGGAAAGGCAGCAAACGGTCAGATTAAGAATAAATATCTGCCGGGTTGGAGGATGACATAATGGTTGCAAAAGGAAATTACGGATATGCCAAGGGCCTGAAGAGGAAAAGAATGCTTCTGATGCTGGTCTGCTTTGCCTTTATTCTGGCGGATGTGCTGATCAGTCTGATCTTCTTTCAGACAAAGAAGACGCTTTTTGTAGTGCTTGCATGTATTATGGCGATCCCCTTTGCGAAGAATCTCATCGGTTATCTTATGCTGATCCGATATGAGCCTCTGACGCCGGAGGAGCATGAGGAAGCGATCCGCCTGGAGGAGAAAAGAGGCACCAGCTTTGCATATGATGTTTCCATTACGGATACGGAGGGCGTCCTTTTCTATCCCTGCGTTGCAGTATATAACAATAATGTGATCGGCCTTCGTCAGGCAGGCCAGTCGGAACGCAAGAAGGATTCGGTCACTTATCTGAAGAAGGTACAGGAGGGTCCACCGACGAAGCCCAGAGTGGTGGTAGTGGATTCCCTGAAGGATCTGGGAAGAGAACTGGATCGACTGAATCCCCCGAAGGAGGATCAGATCCATGCGGACCTTCTGATCGCTGAAAGACTGATGGAATTGGGGTTTTAATATGCGCGATATAACCATAGGCAAAAATGAAGCAGGGCAGAAGCTGAAAAAATTCTGTTTTTATTATTTCAAGGGAGTGCCCCAGAGCTTCACATTTAAGATGCTTCGAAAGAAGAATATCCTTCTGAACGGAAAGAAAGCCACCGGGGATGAAATCCTGCAGCTGGATGACCGGGTGCAGTTGTATTTTTCGGAAGCTGCCTTTGCGGAGCTGAGAAAGGAAGCAGATCCGGACAGGAAGCTTCCCCGACTGGCGGATTATCCGTGGTTTACGAAGAAGACGGTACTCTATGAGGATGAGGATATCCTGGTCCTGGATAAGCCCTATGGCGTGCTGACCCAGAAGGGAACAGCAAAGGACAGATCGTTAAATGATGCACTGATCGCATATCTTCTGGAGAAGAAGGAGATCACTCCCGAGAGCCTGACCACCTTCCGACCCTCTGTCAGCAACCGGCTGGATCGGAACACCAGCGGCATCGTGGCTGCATCCAAATCAAAACAGGGAGCCAGAGAACTGTTCCGTCTCTTCGGTGAGAAGGACGGACGTACAACCCAGAAGATCTATCTGGCGGTCGTTCATGGAAAATGCCAGCTGAAGGGACATTTTGACCGCCTGAACTATGTAAAATCCAAAAGCGGAAATCATGCCTATGTATGGATGCGCGGCGGCCGGCGGCCGGTGGAGACCATGATCTTCGGGGATCCGGTTCAGATCTGGACGGAGATCTATCCGCTGGACTACAACAGGAGGAAGGACGTTACGCTGCTCCTGTGTCGTCTGCATACCGGAAAATCCCATCAGATCCGTGTCACCATGCGGCACTACGGATATCCCGTGGCAGGAGATCCGAAATACGGAGATGAGGTACGGAACCGCAGACTGGACCCGGAGCTGAACGGGCAGCTTCTGCATGCATATCAGCTGCGTCTGCCAAATGGAGTCGTAGTCCGTTCCGCTGTTCCGGACCGGATCCGTGCCTACTTCCCGGATGCGGCCGAGAAGGCGAATGAACGGATTCAGAGGATCACACAGGGATAGAACCCCGGGAAGCAGGTGCGGAATTGGCTACATGGAATTCCAGAGGCCTTCGTGGCAGTGGCCTGGAGGATCTGATCAATGCAACAAATGAATACTATCGGCGACACGGCCTTGCTCTGGTACAGAAGATCCCGACACCGATCACTCCTGTAAAATTCGATAAGGAGCAGCGCCGGATCACGGATGCCTATTTCGAAAAGGATTCCACGGTGGATTATATCGGGGTGGTCCAGGGGATCCCTGTCTGCTTTGATGCAAAGGAAAGCAAGACGGATATCTTCTCCCTCAGAAACATTCATGAACACCAGTACCGGTTTATGAAGGATTTTGAGGCACAGGGAGGGATATCCTTTGTAATGCTTCATTTCACCATGCGAAATGACCTTTATTATATGCGGTTTGACCAATTGACGTTCTTCCTGGAACGGGTGAAGGAAGGTCATCCGAATCATGTAAAATATATGGAACTGGAGGATGATTTTTTTCTGAAGTCAAAGGGCGGTGCGCTGGTCCCATATCTGATCGGCCTGGAGAAGGACCTTCTGCTTCGGGATAAAGGAGGAGAGAATCATGTTTGATTATTATCGTGTAGCAGCCATGTGTCCGAAGGTGCTTGTGGCGGATGTATCCTACAACACGGAGAGGATCCTTGAGAAAATGCAGGAAGGCTTCCAGGCGGGAGCTGCAGTGATCGCATTTCCGGAGCTGGCGGTCACC
>CADBOW010000216.1 GCA_902796375.1 uncultured Lachnospiraceae bacterium
ATGGAATAATCCTCCAGCTTCGTTCCGGGCAGCAGACTCGGCATAAAGAACCTCACATAGGAAGCATCGCTCTTCAGCTCCCGGACATAGTTCCCGGCCAGGGGTTCATCGGAGCCATCCACATAGATTGCCATATAGATCGTATCATGCCATTTGGTATAGGCTTTATCGCTCCAGATCTTCTGCGCCTCGAGACCCCAGCCTCGTTTATTGATCACATTCAGGGCCGGAGACTGATTTGCTCTGACTCTTCCTTCATTCTGCAGATCGCCGTCCTCAAACAGATAGGTTCCTTCTATTCTTTCATACTGCGTACGGCCATAGCCCAGGGGGATCTCCGAGAAACGTTCCTCCACCTTGAACCGCATTCCGACAGTAAGGTTCGGCACCTCCACCGTATACCATGCCGGAATCTTTGAAATAGATCCGTTCATGGAGGTATCAAAGGTAAGTCTGCTCAGCTCCGCCCTCTTGGCTGCCGCTTCCGCCGGGGTATCCTCGGAATTGACCACCAGCGAATCCAGAGTCTGAAGAGTCGTTGCCCTGAACTCCTGAGCAGCCACATCCCAGTAACAATAATAGCCTTCCTCATCTCTCACATGGTATTGAACCATATTTGCAAGAGACAGGGTATCCGAGGCTCCGTTTGAGAGATACAGACGGAAATCATAGGTGGTGGGATCATCCTCCTTCGAAAGGGGATTCCCATCCTCATCCAGCAGCTTCTTCTGGAAGCTGAGTGTACGAAGTCCGTCGGGATCCACATGATTTTCATAGACAACCCTGGGTCTGTCGCCGACCGAAAGCCATCCCGAGTCATAGGAACTGCGTCTTGCTTCTCCGGTGGAGATTGACGTTCCGCTGACCGGTGTGCCATTTACACTGACCTGATCATATACCTCAGTATTGATACCGCATTCAATGACCTTATACTCGATGGTATTGGCAGGGAAATGGATCTCTGCCGATTTTCCCGGATACAGGAAGAATACAGACTTATATTTCGTCTCACTGCCGGGCGGAGTATATTCCTCCATGTAATCCACGGTCTGTGTGGAATTCTGATAGGTCACATTGATGCCGTATACATCCGAGTATGACAGCAGGTGTTCCGCCTGATGCTCCTCATCCTTGTACCAGATCTGATAAGGATACTGTACCAGCGAAAAGTCCAGATCCGAGGTCCCTGTCACTTTCTTGGACAGGACCACATGTCCCGGCGTAACATAGCTTAGGTTAAACCGCATGTGAAGATTCGAGGCACCCTTGCCGCGCTCCATACAGAATATCTTCATGGTATGGCTGGAATAATCCTTGAAAATGGACTCTCCGGATTCAAAATACTTATCCATCTCCAGATTCAGCTCCGCCTGGGTCCAGGAAGGATTCCTCTTCTTATAGTTTTCCTCGAATATCTGCCGGAGTGTCTTCTTCACTCCGTTCACCTTCACATCTCCTGTGGCAAAGTTTACGTTTCCCGCAAGCGCCGAGTGGGTACCCCCCAGGTCGATCACAAGCTCGCCGTCAACATAGAGCCAGAAGTCATCATCTCCGGTAAACTCGAAGATGATATCATGACCCCAGGCATCCTTTCCGCTGGGGGTCTGGACAAAGGAAGCCTCCAGCTCCGCACCGAAATTCCAGTTGGTTGCATTTTCATTATTCGCATTTCCCACCATATGGAGCTTTTCATATTTCCGCGGATCGGAATCCGGGAGTGCATGCCCGAAGACATCGTTGATGTTCTCCGGGTTCGTCGTAGAATATACCCCTGAAGTGATATCATTGTATGGCATGAACTGTCCATGCTTATCCGTAGGATTCCCTCTGGTGTTCATGGTGCCGATTTCTTTATAAACTGTGAAATTCGCTACGGGAGTCCCGTCCTTTTCCACATAGTCCGTCCTGAGTGTTCCATCCTCCTTAAGCAAGGTGGCAAAATTCTGACAGCTGTCATACTCAAAATATCCCGTAGCGCTATAGGTGCTTTCCAGGAAAAGATGATTCACCTTCCGATAGGATCCCGCCACGGTGGCTGCACC
>CADBOW010000217.1 GCA_902796375.1 uncultured Lachnospiraceae bacterium
GGAGAATACCTTCTCCATGTCTTTAACGTTTGCTTCACGATAACCGGACTCTGAAGGCGGGTTGTTAACAACACCAACCTTGATCACATCACCTGTCGGCTTTGCAGCCTCTGTAGCTGCAGCCTGTGTACTGTCACCGCTGCCGCCGCTTGCAGCTGTTGTGGACGTAGAGTCCGAACCACATGCGCACATGCTGAACATCATTGCTGTGGACAGCACTGTAGCAGTTAAAAACTTACGAATCTTTCTCATTTCGCTCCTCCTTATACTTAAATCCTTGTTACCCCCCATTGGGTCATCTTGTAATATGGAGTTTACTCCGTACAGGAATTAAAGTAAATGAATCATCATTTTGACATGGTTGAAAATCATTTTGAAATCAAAATGAAAGTTAAATATCATTTTATTTCGGTTGAATATTATTCTACAATGCATGCAGAAACGGTTCCCATCCGTGGAGTTTCCACCGGACAGGAACCGTCTCTGTCATAAATATCTCTATCCAAAAAGTCTCTGCCATGAATATGCAGTTATGGCCTTCAGCCCGCACGGAACTCGGAAGGCGTCATCCCTGTATTCTTCTTGAAAATGTAGCTGAAATAATGTGCATCATTGTACCCGGTTTCATGGGCGATCTGGGAGGTCTTCATATCCGTGGTCCGAAGCAGCTCCTTCGCCTTATTCAGCCGAAGGTAGATCAGATACTCCGTGAAGGTCTGTCCGCTCTGCTGGGAGAAAACGGTGGAGAATCTGCTGTTGCTCATATTCACGGCCTTGGCCACATCCTGCAGCATCAGGTTCGGATCGCTGAAATGCTGGGACATATACACCTTTGCATCATTGATCACAGAAGGGGTTCCCGTATCACCCGCGGAATCGCCCATTTCTCTGACTCCCAGGATCAGCGGCTCCTCATTCGGCCGCTCCTCCAGAATATGACGGATATGTCTGGCAGTCTTAAAGCTCCGAAGAATATCCGCCGGTTTTGCCACGATCTCTCCGATGCCGATCTTGATTTTCGTACACCCTGCACGATCCAGCTCGGTAGACAGGGACGCTGCAAAGGCGTATGCTTTCTCCTCCGCATCCCGGGCAGAATCTCCCAGGGTGAGAATCCTTGTACCAGTGCGGCTTCCCGAGGTATGAACGACACCCCCGCTGCCTTCTGCCAGGACCGCTGCCGCCTCCTGACCCTTCTCCACCGGGGAAAATGCCGCATCGATCACCGTATAGTAAGCTGCAGTAAGGGAACAGCCCATGGCCTGGAGCTGCTTCAGTGCATTCTGTGCATCCTCCTCCATGGCCTCATCGGAGAACAGCGACCCGATCAGCTTCTCCTTCAGGAACCGGCCGTCCGTATTGGCATTGCTGTTCATGCGGGCCCGGAGGCTCTCCACATGCTCCCTCTGCTTCTTCTCCTCCTGCAGCTGCAGACGTACCTTGTCCAGCGCCTTACGAAGGTCCCCCGCATCAATGGGCTTCAGAAGATATTCCCGGACCCCCAGCTGAATGCACTGGCGGGCATATTCAAATTCATCATATCCGCTGAGTATAACGATCCCGATCCAGGGCATCTGGGTCCGCAGCATCCGGCAGAGCTCAATCCCATCCATGAAGGGCATCTTGATATCCGTGATCACGATATCCGGATTCGTATCCCGGATCATGGGCAGGGCCATTTCCCCGTCCGGTGCTTCTCCCACCAGGGTATACGGGGTATCCTCCCACGGAAATGATTCACGGATCCCTTCACGGATCACTACTTCATCATCAACCAGAAACACTTTCATTTTCTGATATCTCCTCTCTGGTTCTGCAAGGTACCCGGAAGCTGACCGTGGTACCGTTCTCATCACTTATTATCTTAAGGCCTTCCGGCTGGTTATAGTACAGCCGGATCCGCAGATTCACATTTACCAGGCCGAAGCCGCCGGCTCCCTCGCTTACGGCGGGCTGCCCCAGCATCATCCGTTCCTTCAGCTCCTCCAGCTGTTCTGCCGTCATGCCGGTTCCGGTATCCGTCACCGAGAATTCCAGCATACCGTCCACCAGTCTTCCCACCACACGGATCGTACCGCCGCCCCGCTTGATCTTAATGCCATGATACAGTGCATTCTCCACAAGAGGCTGCAGCAGAAGCTTCAAAATATAATACTCACCAATCTCATCCGGGATGTCGATCTCATAACGCATGATATCCCGGTAACGGGTCTGCTGAATGGTCAGATAGCCTTCGATATGCTTCCTCTCCTGGCGGATGGGGATCCAGTCCGCGCCGGAGGAAAGACTGATCCGGAAGAAATTACTGAGAGCATTGGTCAGCTGGATGACCTCGTTCTTCTCTCCCGCTTCCGCCTTCCAGATGATGGCATCCAGAGTATTATAGAGGAAATGGGGATTGATCTGTGCCTGCAGGGTACGAAGCTCCGCCTTACGGAGATTCTGCTCATCCTGATGGCTCTTGTCCATCATTTCCTCCAGGCGGTCCGCCATGATATTGACCTGATGGGTCAGATTCCGAAGCTCGGTTACCTCCGTTTCATTCAGCCGTGCGTCCAGGGTTCCCTCCGCCAGCTTCTCCGCAACCTCCTCCAGACGATCGATGGGCTGCTTGACAAATTCGGCGGTATGCTTCATGGACCGGTTCCGAAGGAACCACGCCAGAACCACCACCAGTGCTTCCGCCACAGCAGTAATGAGGATCAGCATCCGAAGGATCGAACTCCTCTCCGCTGTGGATTCGATCTCCCTGGCGATATACTCATTCAGCATACTGTCTACCAGACTGGACACGCTACGGATCTCATTCAGGATTTCTTCATTTTCCACCACTGAATGACCGGCATCGATATTGTCCCGGATCTGATTAACATAGTTTTCCAGCGTCTGCATGGTCCGGTCGGCCACCATCAGAGATAACCGGTCATCATCCTCCGCCTTCTCCATGATCTCCTCGATGGTCTCATGGACTTCGTGAATGGTGTTGTAGACCTTGCTCTCCGTCACCGTCATCCTGCCGCTGACGATACCCCAGACACTCTCGGGGATGTCCTCGGATACAACCGTCTTCAGGCTTGCGATGGTCTCCATGCGCTTGATGGCATTGTGGTAACGCCCGGCGTACACCAGCATGAGCACCAGGCTGATGAATACCGGAAATACCAGCAGGATCACGATCCGCTGGCTCATGCTGTCGATCTTACCTATGATACTTTTTTCTTTTCGGATCCTGCTCATTTCTATCCCCGTATTTGGTAACGATGTAGGTTCATACCGGACTAACATGTATCAGCCGAAAGTCTCCGGTACCCGCACGGTTATAGTATCCGCTTGGCTTTAATATCCGCGGGGTTTTAATATCCGCGGGGCTCCAGGTTCGAAAGGTCCTGTTCGTCGCTGAAATAGGTTTCCTCCGGATGGATCAGCCTGTCCACGGTCTCCCCGTTCTTCAGCTTCTTGGCCGTCTCCATCAGCGTGCTTCCCAGCATGGGGGTACACTCCACGATACAGTTGATCTTCCCTTCCTTCAGAACATCGATGGCTTCCTGTCCGCCGTCGATGGAAATGATCACGATATCCTTCCCCGGCTGATAGCCCGCCTGTTCAATCTCCGTCAGCGCCCCCAGGGTCATCTCATCGTTATGGCTGTACACCACATCGATATCACTGCCATAGGTTGCGATAAGCTCCCGCATGCATTCTGCACCCCGGCTCTTCAGGAAATCTCCGTTCACGCTCTTTACCACTTCCATACGTCCATCCTGCCGGATGGTATCCATGAAGCCCGCCTGCCGCTTCCGCATGGGGGTGGAGTCCTCGGTTCCCGTGATCTCCACGATCTTCATATGGTCTTTGCCCAGGGCATCGGTCTTCCGGATCAGATACTCCGCCGCCATAACGCCTTCCTTATAGAAATCCGCACCGATGAGGCAGGTGGTAAGGCCGCTCTCCTTGGTATTTACATCCCTGTCCACCAGGATCACCGGGATCCCGGCTTCCTTCGCCTCCTTCAGCACATTGTCCCAGCCCTCTTCCACGATGGGAGAAAATGCGATGACATCCACCTTGTAGGCGATAAACCTGCGGAGTGCCGCGATCTGGTTCTCCTGCTTCTGATTTGCATTCTCCAGCATCAGGCTGATGCCGTATTCTCCGGCCTTCTTCTCGATATCC